>NZ_JAPEHX010000070.1:0-14215 GCF_028823655.1 Exiguobacterium sp. B2(2022)
ATATGCAAAGAGAATATGAAGTGACTTACGAATATCTACTTATTGGTTTAAGAAAAGAATCTCCTTATATGGAAAAGCAACTAATCGCAAACGGTATTGTAAAGAGTGCGCCAGGCATTATTCCAAAAAAAACACATGAAATTCGAGCTTATCAACGCTTCAAATCTTCAAATATGTTGCACTTTTCGTATGTAAACGATTATTCATTAAAGTTCGAATTTACGTTCCAACATATTTGCCTTAAAGATAAAGTTTATGGTCCTTCATCTACCAATCAGATTGAATTGAGAGATGAGTATACTGTAAGCATATAAAGATTTATTAGAATACAGAGTTCGAATTTGGTTTGAAGGATTACACTGTATTTTTAATAAATGTATTAAAAAGTTAGGTTGTATTTATGAAAAATGGCCCCGTGATTAGGAAGGCACTGAAAAACCTTTGCTTTATCCGAGCGTGAACAGAGAAAAGGACGATTGTCCCGACACAAGTCTGTCCAATCGTCCTTTTCCCCTCCCCCGCGGTTCGCTGCCGGCGAAACTTCGTGAGCGACGACGGGTTGATGACATCATCTCCCGGTGCAAGATTGAGAAAGTATTTGTAAGCGAAATCGCTCTTCGCCTGTCTGACGAGTTTAACATCCGAAAGGTTCGAATATGCCTTCAGGAACAGGTACTTGAACATCCGGACCGGATAGACTGTCATCCGCCTGTTGTCATGACAATAAGTGTCCGCAAGCAGGTCGGTGAGGAAATCGAACGGAATCGGGTAATGGATGAGTCGCAGCTCGTAACCGATCGGGCATCATCCGGATTTACCTCCAAAATGTTTGGTTTCTGTCAGTACAAGACGGATTGTCTCGGACGCACAGCGTCGCCCTAAAAGGCACGCCGACTCCTAGGGGATTAGCGGGCAAAGGGAGACCCGGCAGCTGAAAGCGATGCGGCTCCCTGACCGCCCCCAGGAAAGCGGCGTGCCAAAAAGGGCGACAGAAGCAAGGGCAATGAAAACAAATGAAAACAGAGGAGCGTCATCCTTGGTCGGGACGACACTCCTCTGTTCAAAATCATTTTGAGTTTTTCAGTGCCACCTCAGAACATGGCGGGTTTCGTTTATGACTGTTTCAGCGACTTCATCAAGTGTTCATCTGGCGTCACGTAGACGGTCTGTTGATCCGTATAGATGACAAACCCGGGTTTGGCACCGCTTGGTTTTTTCACGTAGCGGGCACGTGTATAATCGACAGGCACGCCGCTCGATGCGCGTGCTTTCGAGAAGTAGGCAGCGACCGATGCGGCTTCAAGAAGCGTCGTCTCATCGGGGTCCGTGGAACGAATGATGACGTGAGAACCCGGGATGTCTTTGACGTGTAGCCAAATCTCGTCACGGCGTGCGAACTTGAACGTCAGATGGTCGTTTTGGGTATTGTTCTTCCCGACAAAGAAATCCGTTCCCGTCGAAGACGTGTACGCTTCAAGCGAAATCTTTGGATTCGCTTTTTTCTTTTGACGTTTTTGACGGATGTATCCTTCTTCGGCGAGCTCTTCCCGAATTTCGAGCAGGTCGGATGGAGAGGCGACATCGAGTTGGGCGGTGAGCGTCTCCAAATAGTCGATTTCCGCGTCGTTTAATTCGAGTTGTTTTTTCACTTCGACTTTAGCAACTTTTAATTTGTTGTACTTCTTATAATATTGTTGCTTTTTTCACTTCGACTTTAGCAACTTTTAATTTGTTGTACTTCTTATAATATTGTTGCGCATTCTCGTTCGGCGTTTTGAGCGGGTCGAGCGGAATCGAGATAGTCGCACCCTCTTCATCGTAGTAATCGACGACTTCAGCGACACGCATCCCTTTTTCAAGCTGGAACAAGTACGTCGTCAACAACTCGCCAAACTTTTGTAACTCGTCCGCTCGTTCTGTCGCCTTTAAGTCCTCTAAGAGACGGCGGCGCTTCAACAAGTTCTTCTCGAGTTCGGATTTCAAAAGACGCTCCACATCGTGGGCTTGTTGTCTGACGCGGTCACGGTTCGCTTTCTCATAGAAGAAACGGTCGAGCACTTCTTTACTCGATGCATATGTTTCCTCGGATACAATTTCTCCTGCCGTCAATACGATCGGGGCGAAACGTTCCTTTCCAGAAGCGAGTTGTTGGAACACATAAGGTCCTTCAAGCTGACGCAATACGTTCTCGAACGCTTGCTGAATCGATTCACGATTCGGCATCTTCGCGAGGTGCACGACTTCTTGAGCGATTTGAGGGCTGACCCCAGCGAACGTGGCGACGATCTGTTTGTCCAATTTGCCGGCATTCCAGTCGATGCGCTTCAATCCTTCCGTCAAATCAGACAACGGGTCGAACTTATGTTGTTCTGGCGGGAGGAGGTATTCACTACCCGGCATGATCGTTCGATACGTGTTTTGCGAAGGCGGGAGGTGTTTGATCGCATCTAAAATTTTCCCGTCTTCTGTCGTTAAGACGACGTTCGAGTGACGTCCCATCAACTCGATGTAGACTTTTTTCGATTCTTCATCACCGAGCTCGTTTCGAGAGCGGACCGAGATGACGATGACACGGTCACGGCCGATTTGTTCGACCGCCGTGATAAATCCGCCTTCTACATGTTTTCGTAGCATCATGCAGAACATCGGCGGTTCTTGCGGATTTTTAATCGGTGTATCCGTCAACTGGAGACGGGCATACATCGCGTTTGCTGATATGAGTAGTTGCGCGTTCTGTCGGTTCGAACGAATTTGGAGCATCAAATCGAGAGAATACGGTTGATGTACTTTGTTGATTCGCCCTCCGACGAGCGATTGTAATTCTTGTACGACACGATATGTCATTAATCCATCATAAGCCAATGATCTCATCACCTTTGTTCATTTTCTGTCTCTACGTTATCAGAAAAACAGAAAATATGGTACGATGGAGTAGGAAATCCGAACTTCTTCTTGCCGGGACAATTGATTGACTGCTATTATAATTAAATGTGATGTTAGAAGATGGAGGGCTTGCAGTGAATTTTAAAGAACGAGGATTATTAATCGTTTTGTCTGGACCGAGCGGTGTCGGAAAAGGGACCGTTTGTCGTGCTCTTCGCGAGGAAGAGGACAATAACCTTCAATATTCGGTGTCGGCGACGACTCGAAAGCCACGTGAAGGGGAAGTCGAAGGAGTCCATTACTTCTTCAAATCGAGAGAAGAGTTCGAACGCATGATCGAACAAAAAGAATTGCTCGAACACGCCGAGTTCGTCGGCAACTATTACGGGACGCCTGTAGAGTGGGTGCGTGAAACGCTCGAAAGCGGCCAAGATGTCATTCTTGAAATTGAGGTGCAAGGGGCGTTCCAAGTGAAGGAACTTCTCCCGGAAGCCGTCTTTTTATTCTTGGCACCACCAAGTCTTCAAGAACTTCGCAATCGTCTAATCGGACGAGGCACGGAGTCTGAAGAAGTCATCAAGCAACGCCTGCTCGTCGCGCGTGAAGAAATCGAGTTGATGGACGCCTATGATTACGTCGTCACGAACGACGAGGTCGACAAAGCCATCGATCGGATTAAAGCGATCGTGACAGCTGAGCATTGTAAACGTGAACGTGTTGCGTCACTCTATAAAAAAGCCATGATGGAGGTCATTTAATGTTATACCCTTCGATTGATGCCTTACAACGTACTATCCCGTCAAAATATACGATCGTTACGGTCGCTGCGAAACGGGCGCGTCAGATTCAAGATGGAAAAGCACCGAAAGTCGCCGAGCCAAAATCATATAAGCCGGTCGGTCAAGCGTTAGAAGAACTATTTTCGGGTGATACGACAATCATCGTGAACGAAAAAAACAACGGATGAAGTGTGACCCAAGTCGTTTGCGACTTGGGTCTCATTGTCTATAAGGGGGAGTTTGGGAATGGTGAAGGATCGTACTATTTTGTTATGTGTGAGTGGTGGCATCGCCGCCTACAAGGCGTGTGCGCTCACATCGAAATTGGTTCAAGCCGGAGCGAATGTTCGCGTTGCAATGACGAAGTCGGCAGAACAATTCGTGGGTCAGGCGACCTTCCAGGCGCTCAGTCGAAATCCGGTCTATACCGATGTGTTTGAAGAGCATGATCCGACAAAGATTGCACATATCGATGTCGTCGACTCGAGTGACTTGATCGTCGTCGCTCCTGCGACGGCCAACACAATCGCGAAATTAGCGAACGGGATTGCAGATGACTTCATCACGACGTCGATTCTTGCGGCGAAATGTCCGGTGATCGTCTCACCGGCGATGAATGTGAACATGCTCGAACATCCTGCCACACAGCGGAATATCGAGACGTTGAAATCATACGGCTATCAGTTGATCGAACCAGGTGTCGGTAACTTGGCATGTGGCTGGATTGGCGGGGGACGTCTACCAGAACCAGAAGATTTGGTGCGCATCATCGAAAGCCAGTTCGTCCCGAAACTATACCTCGGAAAAGAAGTATTGATTACGGCTGGTCCGACGGTAGAACGCATCGACCCCGTCCGTTACTTATCAAATGACTCGTCAGGAAAAATGGGTGTGGCACTCGCAGAAGTGGCGCGTGATATGGGTGCCCGTGTCACCCTCGTCCATGGTCCGCTTCAAGTCCCTGTACCAGACGGTGTGACGGCCATTCCCGTCAAATCGAGCGAAGAGATGTTGCAGGAAGTGACACGTCGTTTCGAATCACTCGACCTCGTCGTGAAGTCGGCGGCAGTCGCGGATTATCGTCCTAAAACGGTCCATGCAGAGAAACATAAAAAAGTGCATGGTCCACTCACAATCGAACTCGAAGAAACGACAGACATTCTCAAGACACTCGGTGAACGAAAGACCCATCAAGTGTTAGTTGGCTTTGCTGCGGAGACAGAACGACTCGAAGAACATGCGGCAGCGAAACTGAAGAAAAAGAACGTCGATTTCCTCGTCGCAAACGATGTATCCGGTAGTGACGTCGGATTCGGTGCAGATGATAATGAGGCTGTCCTGTTCCACGCCGACGGGACGACGCTTCAACTTCCGAAACAGTCGAAAAAACAGTTGGCGTTCGAGTTGCTCACACACTTTAAGGAAGCGGTCCAATGATTGCCCACGTCCATGTTGATGCACCGGTGATCACGATTGATCGTCCGTTTGATTATGAAGTACCCGAACAGTTCGAATCCTTGATTGAGCCGGGGATGCGCGTCTCCGTTCCATTCGGTTCGCGTCGTCTGTTAGGAATCGTCGTCGGCACATCGGATGGGACGAGAGATGGATTGAAGCCGCTCGAAGCCTTATTAGATGAAGAATCCTCACTCACGGATGAGCTGCTCGACTTGTCCATCCATGTGAAGGAGACGACGCTATGCTTCCGTTCTTCCGCACTCCTCGCGATGCTACCAGCAGCGCTAAAGGTTAGTTACGACAAAGAAATTAAAGAGGGGCATGTGCCTGAAGGTGTTCGTCTCGGGACACATTTATCGGAATATCCGAAAGATATTCAATCGGTCATTCTCGGACTTGCTAAAAAAGGGGAGCTTACCCTCGCTCCCGTTCTGAAAGAAAAGAAAACAGTCAAAACAGACATCGTCGTCGAACTGCTCAATCCGACAGTCGTCTCGAAACGTGCGAAAAAACAACTAGAAGCGATTCAGCAATTAGAAGAGACGCCACGTATGTATTGGTCGGCATTACGCCAAATCGGCTTGACTCGTCCGCAACTTCAAAAGCTCGAAGATCTCGGGGCGGTACGATTGACCGAAGTGGAATTGAATCGTGACCCGTACGCGACGATTGAACAAGTACAGGAATCGGTGCAGTTAAACGATAGTCAGGCGAACGCGGTCCAGGCGATTCATGAGGCGGATGCAGGCGAGACGTTACTTGTACACGGTGTGACCGGTAGCGGAAAGACCGAAGTGTATTTAGAATCGATTGGGCAAGTCATTGATGAAGGCAAGCAGGCCATCTTGCTCGTGCCGGAAATCAGTTTGACGCCGATGATGGTAAAACGTTTTAAACGTCGCTTTGGTGAACGCGTCGCAGTCTTACACAGTGCCCTTTCCAAAGGAGAGAAGTATGATGAGTGGCGTAAAATCAAGCGGAAGGAAGTCGACGTCGTCGTCGGTGCTCGTTCGGCCATCTTTGCGCCGCTCGACCGTCTCGGTCTCATCATCTTAGATGAAGAGCATGAGACGACGTATAAACAAGAAGAGAACCCGCGCTATCATGCGCGCGATGTCGCTATCTGGCGGTCCCGCTATCATGGGTGTCCCGTCGTGTTGGGGAGTGCGACACCTTCGCTCGAGTCATACGCCCGGGCGCAAAAGGGTGTGTATCGCTACTTACACTTGAAAGAACGGTACGGTGGAGAAATGCCACCGGTCCACATTATCGATATGCGCCGTGAACTGGCAAAAGGCAATACGACGATGTTCTCTGAGGAATTGTTTAATGGAATCCTCGACCGGATCGAGAAAAAAGAGCAATGTGTCATTCTGTTGAATCGCCGTGGGTTTACGACATTTGTCATGTGTCGGGACTGTGGGGAAGGAATGACCTGTCCGCATTGTGCCGTCAATTTAACGTATCATCAATATGGTGATCGATTGAAGTGTCATTATTGTGGCTACGAAGTCGGGATGCCGTCGACGTGTCCATCGTGTAACAGTAAGAAAATCAAGCAGTTCGGATCAGGAACCCAGAAGATTGAAACGGAGTTGTTGAACCGAATTCCGGAGGCGCGGATCATCCGAATGGACCAAGATACGACGTCGCGGAAAGGTTCACATGAACAACTGTTGCGACGCTTCGAAGAAGGAGAGGCCGACATTTTACTCGGCACTCAAATGATTGCCAAAGGACTCGACTTCCCAAACGTCACACTCGTCGGGGTACTCGCGGCAGACGCGACGCTCGGGATGCCTGATTTCCGTGCGACCGAGCGGACGTTCCAACTTGTCACCCAAGTGGCAGGGAGAGCCGGTCGTGGAAAACTTCCAGGTGAGGCGTTCGTCCAAACGTACAATCCGGACCATTATGTCATCGAGACAGCGAGTGAACACGACTATGAGACGTTCTTCGCAAAAGAGATGGGTCTTCGTCAAGTCGGGAACCATCCGCCGTATTGGTTTTTGACGCTCGTCACATTCTCGGCAGAAAATCCACTCGTCGCCAAGGCAGAGGCGGAACTGTTCGCATCAGACTTTTTACAGGCGCAAGTGGAGAACAGCCGCTTGAATGGTCCGATGCCTGCCCCGTTATCAAAATTAAAGAATGCGTATCGTTATCAGGTGTTCATTAAAACGAAACAACCTGAAACGCTCTACGTGGAATTAGCTCGCCTTCAACAAGCAAGAGCGAAAGCGATCAGTAAGAAAGAATATCAAATGAGTATCGATGTGAACCCATACGTATTCATGTGAGGTGGAGAAACATGTATAAAGTAGTAGAAGTACCGAACGATATATTACGCGTAACATGCGAACCGGTAACGAAGTTCGATAAAAAATTGCGTCAAACGGTCGACCGATTGTTTGATACGATGTATGAGTATGACGGAGTCGGTGTTGCGGCACCACAGGTCAACTTGAATCAACGACTCGCAGTCGTCCATACCGATGATGAGACGGGTCCTCTCGTCTTGATCAATCCTGAAATCATCGAGACATCAGGACGTGAGGTCGGACTCGAAGGATGTTTGAGCATCCCAGGCGAATTTGGATTCGTGGAACGTCATGAGTCAATCGTCGTCAAAAATCAGGACTTGAAAGGGCGCACGCATACGATTCAAGCGAGCGGCTTCTTCGCTCGGGCGATTCAGCATGAGATGGATCATTTAGATGGCGTCTTGTTCACAGACAAGCTCGCGGTTCCAAACCCTGGAAAAGACAAACGAATCGTCTTCATGGGAACTCCGACATTTGCGGTATCTGTACTTGAGCGACTGCTCGAAGAAGGATACAATGTCGTAGGTGTCGTCTCGCAACCGGACAAACCGGTCGGACGAAAACGTGAACTGAAACCAACGCCTGTGAAAGAGTGTGCACTCCGTCATGGCATTCCTGTCTTGCAACCTGAGAAAGTTCGCACGGATTATGAAGAAATTTTAGCGTTACGTCCGGACCTCATCGTCACGGCAGCGTATGGTCAAATCGTGCCGACCGCATTACTCGAGGCACCGCCTCACGGAGCAATCAATGTCCATGCCTCGCTACTTCCGAAATATCGTGGAGGTGCCCCAATCCATCAAGCCATCATCGATGGTGAGTCGGAAACAGGTGTGACAATCATGTATATGGTCGACAAATTGGACGCAGGTGACATGATTGCCAATACGATTATTCCGATTGAAGAAATGGATACGGTCGGAACGTTATTTGATAAACTGGCTGTAGCAGGAAGCGATCTTCTCATCCGTACACTTCCAGCTTTCTTAGAAGGATGGATTGAAGCGGTCCCTCAAGATGAGCGGGATGTGACGTTTGCACCGAACATCAGCCGTGAGCGCGAACAAATCGACTGGAGTATGGGTGGGGAAGCCATCTATAATCACATTCGCGGGATGAATCCATTCCCGACTGCCTATTCGACGCTTGAAGGTGAACGCGTGAAACTGTTCATGGGAGAGAAGACGACGGGTACAGGACAACCTGGAGAAGTCGTTCGACTTGAAGATGACGGATTCGTCGTGGCAACTGGGAACAGCGTTGCCATCAAAGTGACGGACTTACAACCAGCAGGGAAAAAACGAATGGATGGTGCGACCTTCATGCGTGGAGCTGGACAGAAGTTGCGTGTTGGTGACCGATTAGGAGGAACTCATGAACGTACGTGAAGCAGCGCTTGATACGCTGATAAAAATTGAACAAGGCGGCGCATATTCAACGATTGCCGTCAATGACGCATTAAAACAAAAGAAAGTCGCCCCAAAAGATGTCGGTCTGTATACCGAACTCGTTTACGGGACACTCAGTCGAAAAGGAACGTTGGATTACATCTTAAACGATCGAATCCGTTCGCCGAAGAAGCTCGATAAGTTCGTCCTTCCGCTTCTTCGGATGAGTGTATATCAACTCTTTTACCTCGATAAGGTGCCAGATCGTGCCGTCTTACACGAAGCGGTCGAAATCGCGAAAAAACGAGGACACCATCTCGGAACGAGTAAATTCGTGAACGGGGTGTTACGTAACGTTCTCCGTGAAGGGTTCCCTGACTTTAGCGAGTTGACAGATGCGGAGAGAATCTCGATCGAGCATAGTCATCCGAAATGGCTCGTTTCTGATTGGATTGACCTATATGGGGTGGAAACGGCAGAAGCCATCTGTCAATTGAACAATGAGCCGGCTCCTGTAACGGTTCGCGTCAACCGTAAACGCGCGTCTGTCGACGACATGATGAACCGGTTGGCCGACTTAGGAGTCTTGACGTCACGCTCTGAACTATCAAGCGACGGACTCGTCGTCGAATCGGGCAACGTCCATTCGACCCCGTTCATCGAGGAAGGTCTCTTATCGATTCAAGATGAGAGCTCGATGCTTGTCGCAGATGCCCTCGGTGTATCGAAAGATGATCAGATTTTAGACGCATGTGCCGCCCCTGGTGGGAAAGCAATGCACACGGCAGAACGGATGGAGAACGGATCGCTCACAGCGCTCGATTTACATCCACACAAAGCGAAATTGATCGACCAGCAAGCCAAACGTCTTCACATCAATGGAGTGACCGCACTTGCCCTTGATGCTCGTCTGGCAGGTGAACGATTTGAAAAAGAGAGCTTTGACCGTATTCTTCTAGATGTTCCTTGTTCGGGTCTTGGTGTCATTCGTCGAAAGCCAGATATCAAATGGACGAAAGACAAAGCCCAGTTAGAAAACTTACCGAAGATTCAACGACAAATCATTGATGCCGTATTGCCACTGCTCAAACCAGGTGGTACGCTTGTTTACTCGACATGTACGATTGATCCGTCCGAGAACGAGACGCAGGCTGACTATGTATTGTCAAAAGGATTGGTGTGGGACGAGACGTTAAAAGAACGTCTCCCGCAATCTGTTCGTCCGATCATGACATCGGACCGTGCTGAATTAAAACTATTACCGACGACATTCGGGACCGACGGCTTCTATATCGCCGCATTTAAGAAAGAGGTAT
Organism: Exiguobacterium sp. B2(2022); assembly: GCF_028823655.1. Classification (NCBI taxonomy): domain Bacteria; kingdom Bacillati; phylum Bacillota; class Bacilli; order Caryophanales; genus Exiguobacterium; species Exiguobacterium sp. B2(2022). The sequence continues at coordinate 10,149 of NZ_JAPEHX010000070.1, forward strand.
AAAACAATGAATCCAAAAGCAGTAGAAAAGAATCCACTTTTAGGCGCAAAACCGTCACTTTATTCGTTGACGTTCCCTGAACTTGAGGCGTGGGTCGTGGAAGCAGGAGAAAAATCATTCCGTGCGAAACAATTATATGATTGGATGTACGTCAAACGTGTCACGTCATTCGACGATATGACGAACGTTCCAAAGGCACTTCGTGACCAATTAGAAGAGTCGTTCCAACTGACAACATTGAAAGAATTGGTCAAACAAGAATCGCAAGACGGTACGATCAAATTCTTGTTCGAACTTCAAGATGGCTATTCAATCGAGACGGTTCTCATGCGTCACGAGTACGGGAACTCCATTTGTGTCACGACACAAGTCGGTTGCCGGATCGGCTGTACGTTCTGTGCCTCAACACTTGGTGGGTTGAAACGTAACTTAGAAGCTGGTGAAATCACGGCACAAGTTCTTGATGTACAGCGCGCCCTAGATGCGACAGGCGAACGTGTTGACTCGATCGTCGTCATGGGAATCGGTGAACCGTTTGATAACTATGATGAGTTGATGCGCTTCTTACGTACGGTCAACCATGATAACGGCCTTAATATCGGTGCCCGTCACATCACGGTATCAACGAGTGGAATCGTTCCAAAAATTTATAAGTTTGCCGATGAAGGTATGCGCATCAACTTCGCCATCTCTCTTCATGCGGCTTCGACAGAACTACGTACACGTCTCATGCCAATCAACCGTGCGTTTGACTTGAACAAGTTGATGGATGCCGTCCGTTACTATACGGAGAAGAGCGGTCGTCGCATCACGTTCGAATACGGATTGTTTGGTGGCGTCAACGATACGGAGGACCATGCCCACGAATTGGCTGACTTGTTGAAAGGTATCAAATGTCACGTCAACTTGATCCCAGTCAACCACGTATTGGAACGCGACTACGTACGCACACCGAGAGCTCAAATCTTTGCCTTCGAAAAAGTGCTCAAAGACCGCAACGTGAACGTGACGATTCGTCGCGAACAAGGTTCGGATATCGATGCTGCTTGTGGGCAACTTCGAGCGAAGGAGCGCGAACAAGAAACGAGGTAATCAGAAAGATGGAATTAGCATTTCGAACAGATCGTGGACAAGTACGCACACAAAATGAAGATGCAGTTTTAATCTTAGGCGATGCCTTCTCAGGAATTGCGCTCGTTGCCGACGGAATGGGTGGACATGCAGCGGGAGAGGTCGCGAGTCAAATCGTGATTGAAGAGTTTCGACAGGCTTTCCCGTCTCTCCCGTCGACCCCTGTCGACATCGAACAATGGTTCCGCCATCACATTCACTTGGCGAATGAACAAGTGTTGCAGTTTGCGAAACAGTCGAACCTCGTCATGATGGGAACGACTGTGGCGGCCGTTTGTTGGAACGGAGAGACGGTTGTCATCGTTCATATCGGCGATAGCCGTGTCTATGCCCTGCAAGCGAACGAATTAAGACGTCTTACAGAAGACCATTCTTACGTCAACGTGCTCAAACAGCTCGGTGAATTGACGGAAGAAGAGATGCGCGTTCATCCGAAACGAAATGTCATCACCCGAGCGATCGGTTCAAGCGAACAAGTCGAGCCTGACGTACAAGTGCTCGCTGACCCTGAGTTTGATGTGATTTTAATTTGTACGGATGGATTGACGACACATCTGACCGATGGGGCGATTCAACACGTTTTACAACAAGCTGTATCAGCAGATCAAAAGGCAGATCAACTGATTGCGGAAGCCAACCAATTGGGAGGGAGCGACAACATCACGGTCGCCCTCGTTCAATTCACAGATAGAAAGAGAGGATGAATCCGATGCGAAGCGGAGAACGAATCAACGATCGTTATCGGATCGAACAACAAATCGGCAGCGGAGGCATGGCAAATGTCTACCGGGCTCATGACGAGATTTTAAACCGAACCGTCGCCATCAAGGTGTTGCGATCTGAATTCTCACATAACGAACAATTTATACGTCGGTTCGAGCGAGAAGCCCACGCGGCTACGAGTCTGAACCATCCGAATATCGTCGCCATCTACGACGTCGGTGATGAAGATGATTTATACTATATCGTCATGGAGCACGTCGATGGCGTGACGTTAAAACAATATTTGCAGGAAGAATACATATCTGTCGATGAGGCGTTGCGCATCATGGGGCAGATTTGTGATGCGATTGACCACGCCCATGCGAACCGAATCATTCACCGGGATATCAAGCCACAGAATATGATGATCGATCAGCATGGAAACGTGAAGGTGACCGATTTTGGGATTGCTGTCGCGATGTCGAATGCGACGTTGACGCATACGATGTCCGTCCTTGGTTCTGTCCATTACTTCTCACCCGAGCAAGCTCGTGGGAAATTTGCGGATGAAAAATCGGACATTTACTCGCTCGGTGCGGTTCTTTATGAATTGTTGACGGGTCGTGTACCGTTCATCGGCGAGACGCCGGTCGCGGTCGCCCTTCAACATTTGCAAGATGACCCGATTCGACCGATGGACTTAAATCCGAATATCCCACAAGCGCTTGAGAACTGTGTCATGCAAGCCTTATCAAAATCACCGGGTGCCCGACATGCATCGGTCGCAGCCTTTAAAAAAGATTGCATGACCGCGTTGAGCCGTGAACGTGCCAATGAACCGAGACGACTCTCGGCAAATCAAGACGAGTTCGACCAGACGCTCGTCATGGCACCGGTCGTGCCGGAAGAAAAACAAGAGGTGCCCGTAACACCACCACCGGTCACGCCACCAAAAGAACAGGAACCAGAAGAGATTCCTGTGAAAAAGAAGAAACGTAAATGGTGGATTTGGATTTTACTCATCGTTCTATTGATTGGTGGAAGCATTGCTGCTTACGTGGTCGCCGATGAGATGTCGCGTTCCGTCGTGCCGGATGTCGTCGGCATGAGTATCGGGGATGCGACGACAGAACTTGAAGCTTCCGGGTTTGTCGTCGAAGTGACAGAACGGGCGAGCGACGATATTGCGGAGGGTGAAGTCATTTCGCAAAACCCGCAAGAAGGACGTAAGCCGAAACGCGGAACGACCGTGACGATTGTCGTATCGGCTGGAAAAGAGACAGTCGAAATGCCGAACGTAGAAGGTCTCTCGCAAACTGCTGCGGAACGTATGTTGAAAGACTTGGCATTCAGCGACCTTGAAATCACAACAGAAGCTTCCGAAACGGTGAATAGTGGAGACGTGATTTCGCAATCGGTCGACCCAGGTGAAGAGGTCGTTCCTTCAGAGGTGACGGTCACACTTGTCGTGTCGACAGGGAGCAACAAAGTGGAACTATCGAACCTGGCAGGATATACGTTCGACGAAGCATCCATTTATGCTGAACAGAACAAATTGAAAATCGTGAAGCGGGATGAATTTTCGACAAGTGTTCCAAAAGGTCAAATCATCCGTCAACTTCCGACAGCCGGGACAGCAGTCGACCCGGGAACGGAACTCACGGTTATCGTATCGGAAGGCGTTGAACCGACCGATATTTCAATTGAACGTGAAGTGACCGTGGAAGTCGAACAACCGGACAAAGACAAGAAACCGAAGACGGTCGAAGTCGTGATTCGCACGGTTGACGCACGCGGTGAGATTGAGGTGCTTCGTGATCAAATCACAGAGACGACAACGTATTCGTATACGCTCGTCATTGCCCCTGACGAAGTCGGGACAGCGACGATTGAAGTCGATGGTGAGATCGTCCGAACAGATTCAGTCACGTATGCACAAGCTGAAGAGGCACAATAAAGAGGTGACGGTGTCGTCACCTCTTTTTTAAAGGAGGTAGTCATAATGAAAGGAACAATCATTCGCCTTCAAGGCGGGTTTTACGATGTGATGACCGAGACGAATCAAGAGATTCGTTGTCGGGCCAGAGGAAACTTTCGAAAGCGCAACATCTCACCGGTCGTCGGCGATGATGTGGTGATTCAAGATCAAGAAGATGGGACCGGCTATATTTTAGAGGTGGAAGAGCGTCAAAACCACCTCGTTCGCCCGCCGATTGCCAATATCGATCAGGCGT
>NZ_JAPEHX010000071.1:0-13696 GCF_028823655.1 Exiguobacterium sp. B2(2022)
TATCATTCCTTGAACGGTATACAGTCGGTCGATTGCTGTCCTCTCGTTACGAGGTGAATGTGAACGAGGCGATGGATAAGCTACTCCAGAGTCAAAAGGATACAGGAACCTATCATCTGACAGGCGAGTGGTTCATGACGAAGCAGAATAGGGTACTGAATCTTGTACAGCGCTCTACGCCAGATTCACTTCACCCCATTCAAATTGACTCGTTGCCGACCGTTGTTGAATTCGGAGACCGAACTATCTCTTTATCTGTCGAGGAGGGGAGAGAGGGCATTCCGTTACATGAGATCACTTATCCGCTTACGATTCGGACAAGTGCACCAGGTGACCGAATGCGATTAGCCGTGGGGACAAAGAAAGTGTCCCGTATCCTGATCGATGAAAAGATTGAGCGGACGATTCGTCCGACTCTACCCCTGCTTGAAGACGCCTCAGGACGAATTCTCGCGATTGTCGGGGTACGAGTTTCAGAATTTCTAGACAAGTCGGATGCGAATTGCCTACGATTAATGGTAAAATGATGATTGTGTCGAAACAGAAAGAGGAGGATTTCAAGATGTCATTAATGAACGATATGGAGAAAATTTTAATCTCACGTGAAGAGATTCAAGAAAAGGTGAAAGAGCTCGCTGGAACGCTTAGCGAAGACTATAAAGAAGAGTTTCCGCTTCTCGTGTGTGTATTGAAAGGCGCGATGCCATTCATGTCTGATCTCGTCAAAGAAATGGATATCCATTTAGAAATGGATTTCATGGACGTGTCGACGTATCACGGAGGTACTTCTTCAACAGGTGAAGTAAAAATCGAGAAAGATTTAAATACATCTGTAGAAGGACGCGACATCTTGATTGTAGAAGATATTATTGATAGTGGATTGACGCTTGGCTATCTCGTCGATCTTCTTAAATACCGTAAAGCGAAGTCTGTGAAGATTGTCACGCTTCTCGACAAACCGACAGGACGCAAAAATGGTTTATCAGCAGACTATAGCGGTTTCGTGATTCCACACGAGTTCGTTGTCGGTTACGGTCTCGATTATGAAGAGAAATATCGTAACCTTCCTTACGTCGGTGTGCTCAAACCGAGCGTTTACGGGGGCTAACGTTTTTCTTTTGAAAATGTGACGTGGTAAGATAAAAGAAATCCCCAAAGTATAGGCATATACTGAATGGGCGAGAACATCGTTTCTCGGAATAGGAGGCAGAGAATGAATCGTGCAGTGAAAAACACATTGGTTTTTGGTGTGATTTTCCTAGCCTTGATCTTGTTCCTTCAATATTTGCAGAATCCGAATAGTCAGAGTGAAACGCTCTCGTATTCGAAATTCCTAGAATATGTGGAAGATGATCGGATTGAGACGGCAACCGTACAAGAAATCCCGGGGGCTATCTCGATTACAGGCGACCTTACAGGAGATGACGACCAGCGTTACGAAACAAACATTCCAGCGAACGAAGCTGAATATGCGGATGTATTAACGCAGCTTCGAGCGAATACGGATATTCAAATCGAGGAGGCTGAATCGAACAGTAGCTGGTTCAGCATCGTCTTCGCGATTTTACCGTTCATTATCATCTTCATCTTGTTTTTCTTCTTGTTGAACCAGGCGCAAGGTGGTGGCGGTGGTGGTCGTGTGATGAACTTCGGGAAATCGAAGGCGAAACTATACGACCAAGAAAAACGTCGCGTCACATTCAAAGACGTGGCCGGAGCAGACGAAGAGAAACAAGAACTCATCGAAGTTGTTGAATTCTTGAAAGACCCTCGTAAGTTCTCGAAACTCGGTGCGCGTATTCCGAAAGGGGTCTTACTCGTTGGTCCTCCAGGGACAGGTAAAACACTTTTGGCCCGTGCAGTAGCCGGAGAAGCCGGAGTACCATTCTTCTCGATCTCAGGTTCTGACTTCGTTGAGATGTTCGTCGGGGTCGGTGCGTCACGTGTCCGTGACTTGTTCGAAAACGCGAAAAAGAATGCTCCATGTATCATCTTCATCGATGAAATCGATGCGGTCGGACGCCAACGTGGTGCCGGTCTCGGCGGTGGTCACGATGAGCGTGAACAAACATTGAACCAATTGCTCGTTGAAATGGATGGATTCAGTGACAATGAAGGGATTATCATGGTCGCGGCGACAAACCGTCCGGATATCCTTGACCCAGCTCTCCTTCGTCCAGGTCGTTTTGACCGTCAAATCACGGTCGATCGTCCAGATGTAAAAGGGCGCGAAGAAGTGTTGAAAGTCCATGCACGCAACAAGCCACTTGACTCAACTGTAGACTTGAAGTCAATCGCACAACGTACACCTGGTTTCTCTGGGGCTGACTTGGAAAACCTCTTGAACGAAGCAGCACTCGTTGCAGCACGTTCAAACCGTACGGCAGTATCGGTTGTCGATGTCGAAGAAGCAATTGATCGTGTTATTGCAGGACCTTCGAAGAAGAGCCGAATTATTTCTGAAAAAGAACGTAACATTGTCGCTTATCACGAAGCGGGTCACACAATCATCGGTCTTGAGCTCGAGAATGCGGATGAAGTACACAAAGTGACGATTGTCCCACGCGGTAACGCAGGAGGATACGTCGTCATGCTTCCAAAAGAAGATCGTTACTTCATGACAAAACCTGAACTCGAAGACAAGATTGTCGGCCTTCTTGGTGGACGTGTCGCCGAAGATGTCATCTTTGGTGAAGTTTCGACAGGAGCGAGCAACGACTTCCAGCGTGCGACAGGTATTGCACGTAAGATGGTCATGGATTACGGGATGAGCGATAAGCTCGGACCACTCCAGCTCGGTTCAAACCATGGTGGACAAGTATTCCTTGGTCGCGATTTCCAGACGGAGCAGAACTACTCGGATGCGATCGCCCAAGAGATTGATTTAGAGATTCGCGAAATCATCAACCGCTGCTATGCGAAAGCGAAGCAGATCTTGACAGAACGTCGCGAAGACCTCGAACTCGTAGCGAAGACATTGCTTGATGTGGAAACGCTCGACTCGAAACAGATTCGTCACTTGATCAAGACACGCGAATATCTCCCGCATGAGCCGGAAGAAGACGTGGATGCATCGACGGACTCGGACGACGCAGCGAAGAAAGATGATGCGGCCGTACAACACGGACAAATCGTCGATCGACCTGAAGTTGTTCAAGACAGCCAACCGGATGTCGTACCTGAAGGCGATAAGCCAGAGGCGACTCCAACGGAACGTCCGAATAACGAATCACGTTAATGAATGAGACGAATGCCCTTGACGAGGCATTCGTCTTTTTTCGTGTTATAATTCGAGCGAACTGCAATTGACAACAAAGTGAGGAACTATATCATGATTTTAGTGATTGATGTTGGAAATACAAATATTGTTCTAGGGATGTACGATGGAGACACTCTCGTACACCATTGGCGAATTTCAACGGACCGGACGAAAACGACGGATGAGTATGGCATGTTAGTGAAATCGCTCTTTGACCATTCGAACGTCTCGTTCGATCAAGTCGACGGTGTCATTTTGTCCTCTGTCGTACCTCCTGTTATTTTCCCACTTGAACAAATGTCACAACGATACTTCAATGTACGTCCAATCGTTGTCGGCCCAGGTGTGAAGACAGGATTAGACATTCACGTCGAGAATCGTCCAATCGTTGTCGGCCCAGGTGTGAAGACAGGATTAGACATTCACGTCGAGAATCCCCGCGAAGTCGGGGCCGACCGAATTGTCAACGCGGTGGCAGGGATCGCCAAGTATGACGGTCCGCTCATCATTGTTGATTTTGGAACGGCAACCACGTATTGTTACATCGATGAGAAGCGTCGCTACCATGGCGGCATCATCTCACCAGGGATCATGATTTCAGTGGAAGCACTTTATCAACGTGCTGCGAAATTACCACGGATCGAACTGGCAACCCCACCAACGGTTATCGGGAAAAATACGATTCAAGCGATGCAATCGGGGACGTATTATGGATATGTTGCCCAAGTGGATGGCATCGTGAATCGGATGAAGCGTGAAGTTGGTGAAGCGACCGTCATTGCGACTGGAGGATTGGCACGATTGATCAGTGAACATGCAGAAACGATTGACCATGTGGATTCGTTCCTGACACTCGAAGGCCTCCGCCTCATTTACGAGCGCAATCAAAAGTAAACTAAAGGAGTTAACTCATATGATTCATTCAGAACAACAAGTATTACTCGATCAAATGAAAGACGATTATCTCGTTCGGGCCCTCGGCTTTAATGGAGAGGTGCGTGCATTTGCAGCCCGTACGACAAAAACAGTATACGAAACACAACTTCGTCATCAGACGACACCGGTTGCCTCAGCGGCCCTCGGACGGACGATGACAATCGGTTCGATGATCGGAGCCATGCAAAAAGGTGCGGCACGCGTCACACTTAAAGTGGAAGGTGATGGTCCAATCGGGAAAATCATCGTAGACGCAGATACAGCAGGAGATGTCCGTGGATACGTATCTTACCCTCGTGTCGATGGCGGGACGTTCGTCAACGAGCAGGGATTGACGAAGTTGAAAGTCGGCGAAGCGGTCGGAAAAGGAACGGTCTCTGTCATTAAAGACTTAGGCTTGAAAGATTATGTCGGTGGTTCTTCAGAGATTCAAACAGGTGAAATCAGTGAAGACTTCACATACTACTTCGCAACATCTGAACAAGTACCATCAGTCGTCGGAGCGGGTGTTCTCGTCTTACCAGAAGATGAATCGATTCTTGCTGCAGGTGGTGTCATCGTTCAGTTGCTGCCGAACGCCTCCGAAGAGACGGTACAAGCGCTTGAAAAAGCACTGCAGACGTTCCCACCGGTATCTGTTTTAATCGGTGAAGAAAAAACACCAGAAGAAATGCTGCAATTACTTCTCGGCGATAGCCTTGATGTCCTCGATACGAACCCAATTCAGTTCAATTGCACATGCAGTCGTGAACGAATGGAAAGCGCCATTATCGGTCTTGGAAAAGAAGAGATTCGCCAAATGATCGAGGAAGACGGCGGAGCCGAAGCGGTTTGCCATTTCTGTGGTGAAAAATATCATTTCTCGGCTGAACAGTTGGAAACAATGAAAGAACAGGCACAATCGTAAGCAACGTTCCAAATTGCATATTTTCAATTCGATAGGGTATGATAACAATATCGGAATAGTCGGAATTATGAAGGAGGAAATGTAATGCGAATCGTAAACTCAGTGACAGACTTGATTGGAAAGACTCCGATTGTGAAATTGAACGGCATGACTGGACCAGAAGATGCCGATGTGTATCTGAAGCTTGAATATATGAACCCAGGGTCAAGTGTTAAAGACCGGATTGCTCTCGCCATGATCGAAGCGGCAGAAAAAGACGGAATCTTGAAGCCTGGCGATACAATCATCGAGCCAACGAGCGGGAACACGGGAATCGGTTTGGCGATGGTCAGTGCGGCAAAGGGATATAAAGCCATTCTCGTCATGCCTGAGACGATGAGCATGGAGCGTCGTAACCTTCTTCGTGGATACGGGGCCGAGCTCATCTTGACGCCAGGGCCAGAAGGAATGGGTGGAGCGATTCGTCGTGCTACTGAAGAAGCTGAGAAAAACGGCTACTTCCTTCCGCAACAATTCAACAACGCAGCGAACCCGAACGTGCATGAGATGACGACGGGACCTGAAATTGTCGAGGCGTTCGAAGAGTCAGGACTTTCGGTGGATGCTCTCATCGCGGGAGTCGGTACAGGTGGTACAATCACCGGAGCAGGAAAAGTCGTGAAAGCGAAATATCCAGACGTGAAAATTTTGGCGGTTGAACCGGTTGATTCCCCAGTCTTGTCTGGTGGTAAGCCGGGACCTCATAAGATTCAAGGAATTGGTGCCGGCTTTGTCCCATCCATTCTGGATACTGAGATTTATGAGGGTGTCCTTCAAATCACGACAGACCAGGCGTTTGAATACGCGCGCCAGGCGGCACGCACGAACGGTGTCCTCGGTGGAATTTCTTCAGGGGCTGCCATTGCAGCGGCACTCGATACGGCGAAACGCCTCGGTAAAGGGAAAAACGTATTGGCGATTATCCCATCAAACGGAGAACGTTACTTGAGCACACCGCTTTATCAATTTGATGAAGAATCGAACGAGAGTCGCGTATAACATTTCAGGCAGTAATCGAGAGACATTCTCTTTCGGTTGCTGCCTTTTCTTGTGTACAATAAAAGGCATGAATGAATAGACGGAGGAATGACAAGTGAGATCGACAGCGTTCAGAACGAAGCGGATGACGAAAGAAAAGATGTATGAGGCATACATGACGTTGACAGCAGACCAGCCGTACCACGCATGGCTAGAAAGTGGAAGGGCAGGACGGTATACGATTGCGGGAATCGAACCGTTCGGTCGCTTCCATGTAAAAGACGGTGTCGGTCTCTTACAAATAGGGGAAACGACTGAAACGATGTATGGGAAACCGCTCGAGATGGTCAGTGAAGTGCGGAAACGATTTGAAGCTGAGCGTCCGGAAGGGGCACCTCCCTTCTTCGGTGGCATGATTGGTTATGTCAGCTATGATGTTTCTCGAACGATTGAGCGACTCCCTAGCCAGGCAGAAGATGATTTAGCGACGCCGGACGTCTCGTTTCTGTTGTTTGATGAAGTGGCTGTGTTCGACGAAGAGAGTTCGACGCTCTATTTGATGGTCACAGCAGAAGGCAATGCCGAACGTAAAGCGGATCGCTTGGCGGCCATGTGGAACGTCGAATCACACTACGCATTCAAACCGACTGAACAATTGCCTGTCGAGCGTTCGCGCTCCATGTCTCAAGACGAATTCGTGGAGGCGGTCAAACGAATTCAGTCTTATATCGTGGAAGGTGACGTGTTCCAAGTGAATTTGAGCGTTCGTCAATCCGAACCGTTACGCGCCGACCCACGTCGTGTTTACGATACGCTTCGTCAAATGAATCCATCTCCGTACATGGGATACTTTGTGGATGACGCACTGACAATGGTCTCCGCTTCACCGGAACTATTGCTTGAGAAACATGGATCTGACATTTCAACGCGACCGATTGCGGGTACGCGTCCACGTGGAAAAGACGATGTTGAGGACTTGGAATTGGCGAACACGCTACTTGAAAACGAGAAGGAGCGAGCGGAACACGTCATGCTCGTCGACTTGGAACGGAACGATCTCGGGAAAGTCGCGGTATACGGTAGTGTTCATGTGGACGAGTTGATGGTGATTGAAAAGTATTCACATGTTCAGCATATCGTCTCCAACGTGCGGGGGACGATTCGTGATGAAGTATCAGGAGCGGAGGCGCTAGCCGCGATGTTCCCTGGTGGTACGATTACCGGTGCACCGAAAATTCGAACGATGGAAATTATCGAGGAACTTGAACCAGTTCGCCGGGGATTATACACCGGGTCATATGGATGGTTAAGTTGGGACGATGATCTCGTCTTCAACATCACCATTCGAACGATGGTCGTGAAAGATGGGATTGCATACGTTCAAGCGGGAGCGGGCATCGTCATCGATTCGGATCCGGTCTCAGAATATGAAGAATCTCTGTCCAAAGCGAAGGCGCTATGGGCGGCGAAGCAAATGACGGAGGAGACAACATGATTGTACTAATCGACAACTATGACTCATTCACATACAACTTAGTGCAGTATTTTGGAGAACTTGGTGAAGAACTGGTCGTTTATCGAAACGATGAAGTGACGATCCAAGACATTGAGAAACTTGCTCCGAGCTACCTGGTCATTTCCCCTGGACCTTGTACACCGAATGAAGCCGGGATTAGCGTCGAGGCGATTCAAACGTTCGCAGGTCGCATTCCGATTTTAGGTGTGTGTCTCGGTCATCAAGCGATTGCACAAGCGTTCGGAGGAGACGTCGTTCATGCGGAGCGGCTGATGCATGGGAAAACGTCGAAGATTCAACATGACGGGAACTCGATTTTCAAAGATATTCCTCAGCAGACGGTCGTGACCCGTTATCACTCGTTATCTGTGGAACGTTCTACCTTACCAGAATGTTTGATGGTCACAGCAGAAACAGAAACGAAAGAAATCATGGCACTCCGGCATCGGACGCTCCCGATTGAAGGGGTTCAGTATCACCCTGAAGCGATTTTGACCGAGCATGGAAAAGAGATGATTCGAAACTTTATCGAGGAGTACCGCCATGTGGTATTGGCATAACGGGGACCTTGTTGAGCGAGAGGATGCATGGATTCCTGTCGAGGACCATGGATTCTTATATGGGATGGGTCTATTCGAGACGTTTCGAACATATGATTTCATTCCGTTCTTGTTCGATGCGCATTGGGAACGATTGATGAAGAGTGTAGATGAACTGTGGATTGATTTTCCGTACACAAAGGAAGAAATCGAGACGGCGATTCAGCAATTGTGTCGTCAAAATGAAGCTCCTGACTTGTATATCCGATTGAATGTATCGGCAGGAGTCGCGCCGCTCGGTCTGTATGCCGGGCGTTATGAAGCACCGAACGTCACGTTGATTGCCAAACCGCTCTCCTCAGAAGTTGTGCCACAAGAGAAGCGAGTCGAACCGATCCCTTTCCCAAGAAGTCGTCCTGAAGCGGCTTTTCGATTAAAATCGCATCATTACATGAACAATATCCTCGGAAAACGCACCTTGCAAGACCAGGATGCTGAAGGATTATTTGCGGACGAACAAGGCTACGTGGTGGAAGGGCTCGTGTCGAACATCTTTTGGGTCGGATCTGATGATGTGTTGTATACGACACCCCTTTCGAGCGGAGCACTCGCGGGCGTGACGCGACAATGGGTGATCGATTGCTTTCCCGTGGTGGAGCAATCGGTGACATTTGATGGATTAACCGCAGCAAAAGAGATTTGGATGACGAACTCGATTCAGCAAGTCGCTCCGGTGACGCATTATGGAAATCTGCAATACCCCGGTAAAGACGGGGAACGATTTAACGAAGTATGGGCGGAGCTCGTTCGTTCACTTGGATAGGAGGCTGAAACATGACGAAAATCATGGGTATTTTAAACGTGACCCCGGACTCGTTTTCAGACGGAGGACGATATACAGCGGTCGAAGAAGCCGTACGTCACGCAAAGCAACTCGTACGAGAAGGTGCGGATGCGATTGATGTCGGTGGTGAATCGACGCGACCCGGTGCGGCGCTTGTTTCTGCAGAAGAAGAAATTGAACGTGTCGTCCCGATCATCGAACGATTGGTACAAGAAATAGATGTTCCGATCTCGATTGATACGTATAAGCCTGCTGTTGCGAGTGCGGCATTAGAAGCGGGTGCGACAATCATCAATGACGTGTGGGGCTCGAAGTGGGGAGATCGGTCGATGGCGCGTGTCGCCTTTGAATATGGCGTCCCCATCATTTTGATGCATAACCGAGAAAATCGAGACTACCATCATTTTATTGAAGATGTAGTGAGTGATTTGCAGGAGTCGATTGAGATTGCTCGTGCAGCGGGTGTGAAAGATGAGCATATTTGGCTAGACCCAGGAATCGGGTTCGCAAAAGACGTGGCGCAAAATCTAGAGCTCATGAATCACCTCGATGTGATCACGCGTCTTGGCTATCCGGTGTTACTGGGTACGTCCCGTAAATCGTTTATCGGCCAAACGCTCGATTTACCAACCGAAGAACGCGTGGAAGGGACAATTGCGACGACGTGTTTAGGCATCATGAAAGGGTGCGATTGGGTACGCGTCCATGACGTGAAAGAGAATATGCGTGCAGCGAAGATGATGGATGCGATGATGAGGGGGAACGGACATGGATAAGATTTTTGTGAACGGCATGCGCTTTTATGGATATCATGGTGTGTTTGAAGAGGAGAACCGTCTCGGTCAACGGTTTCACGTGGATTTAATGTGTGAGTTAGACCTTGCACCTGCTGGGAAGTCAGATGATTTACAGGATGGAGTCAGCTACGCGGGGTTATATCAAGTCACAGAAGACATTGTGACGGGAGAACCGGTCAATTTACTCGAAACACTCGGAGAACGAATCACGACGGCCATTTTGTCACATCATGATTTGATTCAAAGCGTGACAGTAAAAGTAATCAAGCCGGACCCACCAATCCCAGGACATTACGACTCGGTGGCGATTGAGATGACAAGGAGACGAACGTCATGATTTTTATCGCATTAGGAGCAAACATCGGGGAGCGGGCGGCACAATTGTCTGACGCGATTGATGAAATGGGAAAAATGGGTGTTACGGTCACGAAACAATCATCGGTTTATGAGACCGCCCCTGTCGGTTATACCGATCAACCATCATTTTATAATATGGTGGTCGAAGTGGAGACTCATCAATCTGTAACGGACTTATTAAACACCCTTCAACAAATTGAACGGCAGTTAGGTCGAGAGCGTCTCTTTAAAAACGGTCCGCGCACCATCGACCTTGACATCCTCTATTATAATGGGGAAGATATACAATCAGAACACTTGACGGTACCACATCCGCGGATGCAGGAACGTGCGTTTGTGCTCGCTCCGTTAGCTGAGATTGCGCCAGAACTCATCGTCCGAGGACGAACGGTCGCATCATGGCTAGCAGATTTACCGATGGCAGACCGCCAAGATGTCGTTCGGTTACAGTTGCTAACGAATTTGGTGAAATGAAGGATGTGTTGTCTTGACAGGCTTTAAGATTGGAAATATAGATATTAAAAACCGTGCAGTCCTTGCACCGATGGCTGGCGTGACCAACCCGGCATTCCGATTGATTGCAAAAGAATTCGGTGCGGGACTCGTCTGTGCTGAAATGGTCAGTGATAAAGGGATTTTGCTTGAGAACGCGCGGACGATGCGCATGCTATATGTCGATGAACGAGAAAAACCGCTCAGCTTGCAAATTTTTGGCGGTTCTAAAGATACACTCGTTAAAGCGGCGCAGTACGTAGATCAAAATACGAATGCCGACATCATTGATATCAACATGGGTTGTCCTGTGCCGAAAGTAACGAAATGTGACGCAGGTGCAAAGTGGTTACTTGATCCGGATAAAGTGTATGAGATGGTCAATGCCGTCACGAATGTGGTCGAAAAACCGGTCACGGTGAAAATGCGCCTTGGTTGGGACGATGATCACATCTTTATTTTGGACAATGTCAAAGCGGCTCAGACAGGTGGAGCGGCAGCCATTGCCATTCATGGACGTACGCGAGCCCAACAATATGAAGGAACTGCGAACTGGGATTGGATTGGTGAAGCGAAGAAAGTCGCGACCGTACCGATTATCGGGAACGGGGACATTGCCACACCACAAGACGCGAAGCGTGTCATTGACCAATATGGCGTGGATGCTGTCATGATCGGGCGCGCTGCACTTGGAAACCCGTGGATGCTCTATCAGACGGTTCAGTACCTCGAAACAGGAGAACTTCCGCCGGAACCAGCAGCTCGTGAAAAAATTGATATTTGCATGTTGCACCTCGACCGATTGAGTGCAATTAAAGGTGAGCTGACGGCCGTTCGTGAAATGCGTCAACATGCGGCTTGGTATTTAAAAGGATTAAAGGGCAGTGGTCCGATTCGCAAACAAATCAATGAAACGGAATCGCGTGAGGCTTTCGCAGCGGTCCTGTATGGATTTGTGGATCAACTCGAGCGACAACTGTCAGAAGTGTGAACTAGAGAAAAGAACTAATTTATGGTAAGCTTGTTTGGCGAAAAAGTGCACCACAACGAATGAACGGCTTCGGCTGTGCTGTTGGCCATCAGGTCGACAGTTTTTTGTTAGGGATAAACCCAATATGGATAGAGGAGTGAATGGAATAGTGAGCCACGAGTTAGAAATGAATGATCAAATGCAGGTTCGTTTTGAGAAGATGACCGATATGCGCGAGCGCGGTCTCGACCCGTTCGGTCAACGCTTTGATCGTTCTGCGCACGCAGGTGAATTACATGAGCAGTATGAATCAATTGAAAAAGAGGCTTTAGCAGAGCAGGACGTAGAAGTCACGCTAGCTGGTCGCATCATGACGAAACGCGGGAAAGGGAAAGTATTTTTTGCCCACATTCAAGATGTGACAGGTCAGATTCAAATTTACGTTCGTAAAAACGATGTCGGGGATGAGCCGTTTGACTTATTCAAATCATCAGACCTCGGTGATATCGTTGGTGTCAAAGGAAAGCTCTTTAAAACAAATGTAGGTGAACTCTCGATTCATGTGGAAGAGTTTGAGCTCTTGACGAAGGCGCTTCGCCCGCTTCCGGACAAATATCATGGATTGAAAGATGTGGAACAGCGCTATCGCCAACGTTATCTTGATTTGATCACAAACCAAGATTCACGCCAGACATTCATTTTGCGTAGCCGCATCATTTCTGAGATTCGCAACTTCTTAAATCAAAAAGGATATTTAGAAGTGGAAACACCGATGTTACACACGATTGCGGGTGGAGCAGCGGCGCGTCCGTTCTTAACGCATCATAATGCGTTGGATATGGAACTTTATATGCGTATTGCCATCGAACTTCACTTGAAACGCTTGATCGTTGGTGGACTCGAGCGTGTTTATGAAATCGGACGTGTGTTCCGTAACGAAGGAATCTCGACACGCCACAACCCTGAATTCACAATGATCGAATTGTATGAGGCGTATGCGGATTACAACGACATTATGGATTTGACGGAAGAATTGGTTGCGCACGTAGCGAAAGAAGTACTCGGTACAACAGATGTACAATATGGTGAAGATACAATTCACCTTGGCATCGGTTGGAAACGTGCACACATGGTCGACCTTGTTAAAGAAGAGACAGGTGTAGACTTCTGGCAACAAATGTCCGATGAAGAAGCACGTGCCCTTGCGAAAGAGCATGGTGTGGAAGTTCAGGACCATATGACGTTCGGTCATATCGTCAATGAGTTCTTTGAGCAAAAGGTCGAAGAGACATTGCTTCAACCAACATTCGTGACAGGACACCCAGTTGAAGTGTCGCCGTTAGCGAAGAAAAACGAAACGGATCCACGCTTCACAGATCGTTTTGAATTGTTTATTGTTCGTCGTGAACACGCGAATGCCTTCACGGAGTTGAACGATCCAATCGATCAACGTGAGCGTTTCGAAGCACAATTGCTTGAGAAAGAAGCAGGTAACGACGAGGCGCACGAACTCGATAACGATTTCCTTGAGGCACTTGAGTACGGTATGCCACCAACAGGTGGACTTGGAATCGGGATTGACCGTCTTGTCATGTTATTGACGAACGCACCATCAATCCGCGACGTTCTTCTTTTCCCTACAATGCGTCATCAACAGTAAATAATAGTAGAGAAGCCGGTTTGTACGTAGGTGCAATCCAGCTTCTCTTTTTTTATTTTTCCGTATGAGCGCTTGGAAACAAGCCGTTGAATAAAGGGGAAACTCTAACGAAAAAACTTTTTTGAAAAAACTTTATAAAAAACCCTTGCGTTAATTAAAGGTGTGCGGTAAAGTAATAAACGTTGCCGCTGATGGCAGCGGAAAGAAATAAAAAAAGTGGTTGACAACTGTGTCGATGACTTGTATTATTTTAAGAGTCGCCAAGAGCGACAGACGAACTTTGAAAACTGAACGATGAGGCAAAAAAAGTTTTACAATTTTTGAATGAAGCGCAAGCTTCGTCAATTTAAGAGCTATATCAAATTCTTTGGAGAGTTTGATCCTGGCTCAGGACGAACGCTG
>NZ_JAPEHX010000072.1:0-13663 GCF_028823655.1 Exiguobacterium sp. B2(2022)
TTTTTTTGTGTTTAATCGTGTGGTTTGAGGGAACAGTATACGAGCGACAAACCATGAAGGAGGAATTCGGAATGAGTGCAAAAGAAACAGCTTTAAAAATCCTAGATTCAAGTGATGTAGGGACGATGGCGACCGTATATAAGGTGAAGCCACATAGTCGTTACATGACATTTTTCCATGATGATTTTACACTCTACACAGCAACCTCGAACGATACAGATAAGGTGGAGGAATTAGAGAAGAATCCATATACGCATATTTTGATTGGTTATGATGGCGATGGGGTCGGCGACACGTACTTAGAAATCTTAGGGAAAGCGACTGTGTCAGATGATGAATCGATGAAAGAAAAAGTTTGGAACGACAAACTCGAAGGCTGGTTTGATGGACCAGACGATCCGAAGCTTGTCATCCTCAAAATCGAGCCGGAATCGATGCGTGTGATGAACAAGAAAGGTCAGCCACCTCAAGAAGTGACCTTGTAAAATCCTCAAAGGCGCCTCAAGTAGGCGTCTTTTTGATGGATATGAATAGAGTGTGACGTACATATGGACGAATCATGAACAAACAAAAATACATATGTGAAATAGTGAACATAGATGGTATATTGTGAATGTAATCACATTATTCATTTATTCAACTTCTTGAAAAGGAGGAATCATCATGTTCACGAAATTTTGGCAAAATCATAACATCGCTACGGCAATCTTGACGGTGTTACGTGTATGGCTCGGTTATCATTGGTTAACAGCCGGTTGGGGTAAAATCACAGGTGGCTTTGGAACGGAAGGATTCTTAAACAACGCGGTGACACTCGCGACTGGAGAACATCCAGCCGTCGCAGGATGGTGGGCTGCATTCTTAGAAAACGTTGCGATTCCAAACGCTGGATTGTTCGATATCCTGATTCCTTATGGTGAATTTTTGGTCGGGTTAGGGTTATTGCTCGGTGCACTCACACGTAGCGCGGCGTTCTTCGGGCTTGTCATGAACATGGCTTTCTTGCTCTCTGGAACGGTCAGTACGAACCCAACGATGTTGATCGTATCTGTATTGATTTTGGTTGCTGGACATAACGCAGGGAAAATCGGAGTCGACGGTTTGTTCCTTCGCAACTTCGTCGAAACGAAAGTATTGCATCGTTCACCAAATCGTCAAATAGCTTCGTAACTTTTATGCACTCTCCTGTGACAAACCTCTCATGTTTCGGCTACGATAGATATAGCCTACAGAGATAAAGGAGAACGCATATGACTACGACTCATTTTAAATGGCTTGGCTACACAGAAGGTGTGTCCTTCTTGTTGTTACTGTTTATCGCGATGCCATTGAAATACATGGCGGGTATTCCACTCGCGGTCAGTATTGTCGGCGCAGCGCACGGTTTCTTGTTTGTGGCCTACGTACTTGCGGCCATGTACATGGCGTGGCGCTTCCGTTGGGGCTTCAAAGTGCTGACGCTTGCCGTCATGGCATCCGTCATCCCATTCGGACCATTTTTATTAGAAAAACGGGTACTCCCGTCAACAGAGAAGACATCGAACTGATTCGTTCGATGTCTTTTTTGTTACGATATGCGTTCGATTGACTGAACTGTAGCACGTTCTGCTTGGATATCGTGACGGATGCGATGCATGGAAATCAAAGTGAGACTAAGTAAACAAACCATACAGATGGTGTAGAGGAGAGCGACTGGAATTAAATCGCTTAAAAACCCGAAAAGAATGAACCCAAGTGGTGTGATTCCCATTGCAAGTGACTCGAGGACTCCCATCACACGACCTAGATAATTGGGATCTGTGTTCGTTTGTAAATACATCTGAATCGGAATATTTGCTCGAATAACGAAGAGGCCACTCAATAAAGCGAAAAACGAAAAGAATAAGATAGCGGGCAACACGTTGAATGTAAAGTAAAGTGGGATGGCTGGACCGATAAAAAGTAAGCTTAAAACAATTAAGGCACTTCTCATCGTTGAAAGTCGGTACTTAATTTTGAAGAATGGTAATGCATGTAGTAATGAAGCGACTAAAAACCCAATAGCGAACATACTTTCTAAAAATCCGAATTGAAGAGGTGATACCCCGATTTCTTGTAAGGCAGCAATAGGGAATAAGACTTCGGATGCGACAAAAAAGAAATTAAGAAAAGTGGCGAGGAGCGCAATGGTCCATAAAACACGTTGCTTTTTAAGATATTGAAAACCGGATTGCACTTCCTTCCAAGTCGACTGAGACGTTTCTTGAATATCGTGGGTTTGAAATTTAAGTTGAGTGGCGACTAATCCTGCGATGAAAAAGAATACAGCTGAACTGAACAAAAATACGGAAATCGGTAGAATTTTAAATAAAGCTCCGGCCAATAAAGGTGTACCAATACTTGAAAATGAGATGATACTTTGGATTAATGAGTTGGTCCGTTGTAACTCTTCTTCCTTAAACAAAAGAGGGATTGAGCTAGATAAAGTCACGGATAGGAAAGTTGAAAAAACAGAGAGTAATGCGGTGATCAAAAGATAAGCAGGGACATTAAATGTCCAAATTAAGCTCGAAATTCCGGCAAGAAGAAACAGCAATCCATTTAACGTTTCCATATTTACGATGACACGCTTGCGATTTAGCTTGTCTGCATAAGCACCAGCAAAAGGAGAGAGCAGAATGCGAGGAAGGGTTCCTGCTAACAAGACAATCGCAAATTGTAACCCTGAACCGGAAGTGGTAAGTACAGTCAATCCGGCGATAAATGTGAACAAGTTTGAGGCGAACAACGACATGAATTTTCCGATTAACAAGATGTGTAGATTTGAAAATGATTTTTTCATAAGAAGTCTCCTTTACAAATTAGTTAAATGTGATTTAACATTATCATAAAGGCAATCGAGTGAAATGTAAACATAAAGTTCAATATAATTTAACTTTGAGAGGTGTCATATGATTGGAGAGCGCATTAAAGCATTGCGAAAACAAAAAAAAATGACTCAAACACAGTTGGCGGAAGGAATTGTCACGAAATCAATGCTTAGCATGATTGAGAATGGAAAAGCGGAGGCATCGATGCGCAGTTTGCGAGAACTCGCCAGTCGATTGGATGTATCAGTACAGTTTTTGCTCAAAGATTCTAGAGAGTCTGAACTACAAAAACTTGTAGAGGAAATCGAATACGCAGATATGGGTTTTATGAAATGGGACAATAAAGATATTATCGAGCGTTTAGAACCATTTCTTGATAGTGACATGCAATCGATTTGGTTGGGACGAGCGTATGTTTTTTATGGTGACGCGATTTTGACGAATGACAATCGCGATTTAGTATTAAATTATTATGATCGTGCTATTGAGTTATTTGAACGATTAGGTGAGAAAGATGAAATTGCAATGACGCGAATCGGTCAAGCATATTATTTAATGCACTGGGATCGATTTGATGAAGCGGGTGAAAAAATCGAACTGATTGAACAGCTCGATTCTCAAGCGATGAAAACAAAAACACGGATCGAATTTTATATGCTGCTTGTTTTTAAAGAATTACTTTACAACGCTCAATTGTCTCATGCTATTCAATATTTACAAGAAGCATTGAATTATATGAAACAGACTCGAACTTATTATCGAGCAGATGACGTTTATCGAGCTCTCGTCATTTGCGCACTTTATCGAAAAGAGAACGAATTGATTCAGAAAGCAATCATGAAAGCTCGACAGTATGTTGATTTTACCGAAGATGATTCTTCTAGAATGAGATTGGCGTTTACAGAAGGCTTAGTGGCGATGAAACAAAATAATGTAGACTTGATGGGGGTTCAATTAAACATTATCGAAGAAATCTTGCAAAAAGAAGAAAGCTATATGGTGATTAAAGAGGAAAAACGCTTCATTACTCCTTTTGAAATGTTTAAAGGAGTTTATCATGCGATGAAAGGCGATATCGAAAAAGCGGAAGTATTCTTAAATGAATTGTGGGAAAGAAGAAATGAATGGCAACTGAAGCATAGCTTGATTGACCAAGCCATTTATTTAGAAGGACTATTACTTGGTACCCTTTACGGATGTGGGAATCAATGGTTAGAGGAAATCGAGATACTTATTGATCAATTCCCTGAAGGGTACTATCATCAAAACTTAACGGGGTTACTAATTAAAATCAAGGGCTGACGAATCAGCCCTTGAACGTTTGAATCAATGTCCCTTGACCATGCTCGACTTGGACGGAAGCGTGTGCTCCATTGACGAGCGTCATTTGCGGCGGAACGTGTCCGAAATCGATATCGAAAAAGATAGGAACCTCTAACATGTGGTGAAGCTCCTCATACACCATCTCGGTCGTATAGTCTTGATGCACAGATGGGGCATCACTTCGTCCGAACAGAATACCAGACGTCTGATTGAACCAACCGGCCCACTTCATTTGAAGAAGGGTCCTTTTTAATGCCGGAACGTTCATCTCGACGTTCTCAAAATACCAAAGAATCGGTTCATCATTCAGGTGCTCGTGTTGGAACGTCTTAACGTCTCCATACGGTGTCCCGATTGTATGTAAGAGCACGTCAAGACATCCGCCGAGCAATCGACCTGTCGCGTGTTGACCACCGATTGCTTTCCATTCAGTCGTTTCCGTCAAATGAAACAGATGTGGCGTCGGATTGTCAAACTGCCATTCTTTTTGGAACTTCTCGGACGAGCGTTGGATGACCGTCTCGTCGACCCGCGTTGACAATACATCGAGCCAGCGCGAACTCGTCTCGTCCCATACATCTGCACGTAAATCGACCAGGTTCGGACCATGGACCGAGGCGATTCCGGTTTTTAATGTATAGACGAAGAGTAACAAACTCGTATCCGAATAACCGAGCATCCATTTCGCGGGTAAGGATTGCCAATCGACTTGATCGAGGATTTCCATTAAGAGTTCCCCACCCCAGGGCGGGATGATCAAGTCGACAGTGTCGTCTTGAAGGAGATTGGTCAATTCATTTACTCGTACGCGAGCCGGGGAGGACTTCCCGAATTGTTGTTTCCACGCATTCGGAGTGAATTGTAACGTGAACCCTCGATCGGAAAACTTCTGTTCTGCTTGATGCAATAAATGGTGTAATTCTGTTGGTATACCTGACGAGGGAGCGGTGACACCGATTTGATGACCGGTGAACTGTGGATAACGAATCATGACGACCTCCTGTGGATAAGTGATAAATGAAATCGGTTAAAATGGTTATCCACATGTGGACAACTAGTTGGAGCGCATCCGTTCCGCGTGACGCATTCCCCATTCGTTCATCGCTTCGAGAATCGGGATCAGTGTTTTCCCATACTCGCTTAAGCGATAATCGACACGGGGAGGGACTTCTGGATAGACGGTCCGGATGACGATATCTTGTTCTTCTAAATCACGGAGTTGTGCGGTCAGTATCTTTTGACTGATTTTTGGTAACGCTCGTTTCAACTCACTGAAGCGTAACGTATCCCCATTGATCAGGACGAGGAGGATGGAGTGCTTCCATTTTCCTGTAATCAGTTCGAGTGCCGTATCGACTTCGCAGCTTGTTATCTTGGTCACATCGTTCTTCCTTTCCATTAGTATCGTTGAAGTAACTATACCACCTTTTTGTGCCTACTTCTGCAATGTGAGCCGAGCGGGTATAGTGAAGGTGAGGTGATTGTATATGAAAATCGAAAATATTGAACTAGGACCGGTGACGCTACGCGTCCGTGACATCGAACAGATGAAACAATTTTATGTAGACGTGATTGGGATGAGTGTCCTTGAAGAAACCGAAGAGCTTGCCACGCTCGGAACGAAAGAGCGTCCGCTCGTCATCTTGCACCATGTTCCGCAGGCGAAGACGAATCCGCGAGCGGCAGGGTTGTTTCATTTAGCGATTCTATTACCGGATCGTGTAGCGTTGGGAAGCATCTTGGCGCATCTTATCGAACAACGCATCGAAGTCGGGCAAGGCGATCATTTAGTGAGCGAGGCGTTCTATTTGAGTGACCCAGAAGGGAACGGGATCGAGCTATATGCCGATCGTCCGAAGGAACAATGGAGTTATGAATCGAACGGGCATGTGAAGATGGCGACTGAACCAGTCGACTATGAATCGATGCTTCAAGCTGCAGTGAATCAACCATTCACTGGTTTACCGGTCGGCCCGACGATGGGACATGTGCATTTTAAAGTCCGGTCGATCGAAGCAGCAAAACGCTTCTACCATGACCGACTCGGGTTTTCCATTACGACGGATTCTTATCCGGGGGCATTGTTCTTAGCGGCAGACGGGTATCATCATCACATCGGCACGAACGTGTGGGCACGTCCGAGTGAGGCTCTAGGAGTCGAAGCAGGACTCGAAGCGTGGACACTTCTTGTCAACGAAGAGACAAACCAGGCATTAGGCGGAACATCGTCTGAATGGACGTTGACGGATGAAGATGGAATTACCGTGCATATAAAAAGAACGGGCGCATGAGCGGCCGTTCTTTTTAACGTGCGGATGTTTTCTTCTGACCTGCGTTGAAGGAGAGACGAAGTCCGCGTTTTTGATACGCTTGCTCGACTCGCTTCGGGTTGAGGCTGAGCTCGAGATGAGCCAACTTCAAATGGTCAAGTGCCGGCACCGTGACATCAAGACGAACGAGCTCCATGTTGCGCTCTGCTTTCTTGCGTGTTCGTCTCAAGTTACGGGGCACCTCCTCTGACGTCAGTGCCGCGATCGTTTCATTTACTTGTTGTCGTTTATCACCTTTGATACTCAAGGCAGAATACAGCTTATCGAGCGAACCGAATCGTTTAATCAGTTGGACCGATTGGTTTTCGTCAAGTCCCGCAACCGGTGGAATTCCGTCTGAACGGTCTCCCGTCAACGCTTTAACGGCTGACAGCTGTTTCGGTTTCAATCCTTCGTATAACGCCGCAATCTCTTCTGGTCGAATTTCTAAATGACGTTTGAGCGGTAACGGACGGTTATCACGAATATCACAGCGAGCTTGCATTTGCTGAAGCTCCTGTGTTTGCAACCAAACGGTGATTCGTGGACTGACAAGCTGTAACAAGTCTTTGTCTTTTGTCATGATGACCACAGGTGCACTGCAACTGAATTTACGTGCGATGTGGGCGATTAAATCTTCCCCTTCATAGCCTTCTACTTGGAATTGTGGAATTCCACTATCCTCAAGCAGTTGGCGCATGAGTTCCATCTGTGCTTTCAATTCAGGCGGTGTTTGACGTCTGCGGCGTTTATAGCCCGGGTAGAGTTCTCGACGCCATAATGTTTCACGTGAGACGTCCCAGACGACGACAAAGTGAGTCGGACGATGTCTACGTAGAATCGTCCGGATGAGGCCGGTCATTCCGATGACGGCACTCCGATCGTTTTTGGATACCTCGCGTCCTTTTTTCGTTCGGCTCGCGGCGGCACCATAGTAAGCACTGGCCAGCATGGAGTTACCGTCAATCAAAAATAGTTTGCGTTCCATGCGTAACCTTCTTTCTATTTCTTTCTGTTTAAACCGAACATCTCGCCATGTTTCGGTGATGTTGTGTCATTGAGTGCGTGACACTCAAATAAGCAACATATGTGCAGTATATCACGGCAAGAGGCGAAAATATAGCGACAGTTCGGTTCACACATGAAAAACCCTTCTCCAAATCAAGGAGAAGGGTTTGACAGAAACCTTATTCTGAGAGAGGCTCTTCCTCTTCATGTGAAGCTAAAATCAGGTCGACGAAGACGATTCGATGGTTATCGACTTCACTGACAATCAATTCATGGTCGCCAGGTAAGAGAAAGCGTTCGCCCGTCCGAGCGTTCGCTTTTTGCGATAGAACAAATCCGCCAACCGTATCGACATCATCTTCGATTTCGATCCCAAACCGTTCCTCAAGTTCTTGTGTTAACACAAGTCCAGAGAGACGGTAATGTTTCGGAGCAATTTCTGTAATTTCTGCTTGTTCATCTCGGTCGAACTCGTCGCGAATCTCACCAACGATTTCTTCTAGGATGTCTTCAATCGTTAAGAGGCCGGCAGTACCCCCGTACTCATCGATGACTAAACACATCATCGTCTGCGCGTTTTGCATCTTCACCATCGCTTCTTGAAGCGGCGTGAACTCGGTGACGAGTGGCAATTGATGAATGAACGATTCGAACGGTGCGTCATTTTTCGAAAGTTGAGCAGTGAAGAGTTGTTTTGCATTCACAAATCCGAGCACGTCGTCACGGTCGCCATCTCGTGTGACCGGATAACGCGTATACTGGTGCTCTTCGACAACTGAAATGATCTCTTCAATCGTATCTTCTTCATCGATTGTGACCATGTTCATACGTGGAACCATGGCATCCTTGGCGATTCGTTCGTCAAACGAGAAGATGTTTTGTACATACGCCAACTCGTTTTCGTTGATTTCACCACTACGGAAACTTTCCGTCATGATGATTTTCAGCTCTTCTTCTGAGTGTGCCGTCTCCTGAGCCGTCGTCTGCACCCCAAATAAGCGGAGGGTGAGACGTGCCATACTGTTCAAGGCACGAATGAACGGGTAGAAGATTTTCGTGAACACGTAGAGTGGGCGTGCGACAAGGAGCGTCAACTTTTCGGCTTCATGGACCGCAAGTGTTTTCGGCACAAGTTCTCCAATGACGACGTGCAGGAACGCAATGAGTAAGAATGCGATCAGGAACGACAAGAATGTCACGAGAGATGGCGATAAGTTTAGCTGGTCGACCAACGTGTGGATATATGTTTCGATTTGGTCGGCACCAATCCACCCGAGCCCGAGTGCAGAAAGTGTAATCCCGAACTGAGATGCAGAAAGGGAGTCGTCGATATTCTCGATGACTTTTTTTGCGCTGACCGCTTTCTTGTTTCCTTCAAGCACGAGCTGGTCGAGTCGAGCGCCACGCACTTTCACAATTGAAAATTCGGCTGCCACGAAAAAGGCAGTCAAAAAGATTAAGAGCGCAACGATGAGTAAGCTGAGTAACATGGGACTGTCCAACAATTCCCCCAAAAATCGGGGAGTCACCTCCATTGAGTATAAGATCAAACGTCTTTCAGGCAGTTCCTGAAAACGAATAGTTTGTTTCAGTATAGTTGATTTGTTTCAAATATTCAAAATGCAGCCAATCATGTTTGATGAAGAGGGGAATGTGGGAACTAAGAACGAGAAGATGAAGGAGGAGTTCACATGGCAAACTATCCAGAATTAAAAGGAAAAGTCGCGGTCATCACGGGAAGCTCGAAAGGTCTCGGTCGAGCAATCGGTGAGCGTTATGCGAAAGAAGGGATGAACGTCGTCCTGAACTATCGTAGTAGTGAAAAAGAGATGGAAGAAGTCATCCGTGGCATCGAGGCAGGTGGTGGGAAAGCCGTCGCTGTAAAAGGGGATGTCTCGGAAGAAGGACTCGCGGAGAAAATGATCGAGAAAGCCATCTCTGAGTTTGGGAAGATGGATATTTTCGTGAATAACGCCGGCGTTCAAGTCGAGGCGAAAACACATGAGATGGAATTCGATAATTGGAAGAAAATTATCGACGTCAACTTGAACGGAACGTTCCTTGGTGTCCGTGCTGCCTTGAAGTATTTCGTTGAGAACGAAATTGAAGGCAATATCATCAACATGTCTTCTGTTCACGAAGTCATTCCACGTCCAGGTTACACACATTACGCTGCAAGTAAGGGTGGCGTAAAAATGTTTACGAAATCAGTCGCTCTCGAATATGCACCGAATCATATTCGGATCAATGCGATTGCCCCTGGTGCGATTGATACGCCAATCAATGAAGAGACGATGAGCGACCCAGAAGAGAAAAAAGGGTTAGAAGCACTCATCCCATCTCACGTCATCGGGAAGCCTGAACAAATCGCCGCCGTTGCCGCATGGCTCGCGTCGGATGAATCGTCATATGTCACAGGGACAACGATCTTTGCGGATGGTGGGCTGTCACTTTACCCGTCATTCGGTCCAGAGAATAAAGTACAGTAAACAAGAGGGTGCGCTAGCGCACCCTCTTGTTGTTTAACTACTCATTTGACTCGTTACATCCATTTTTGGAAGACTAACGGTGAAAATGGAACCTTTACCGATGTTCGACGTGGCATGAATTGTGCCGCCATGACCTTCTGCAATCTCTTTACAAATCGCGAGACCAAGGCCAGTGCCTCCGATTTTGCGACTGGCGGAATTGTCGACGCGATAAAACTTGTCAAACAATTTCGATAGTGCGGTCTGAGGAATCCCGATTCCATGGTCTTCAATCGAAATATCAATCCAATCCGGTCGCTCACATGCGACGCGAACATGGATGTCTCCACCATGAGGAGAATACTTCACAGCATTATGAAGTAGATTCGCGAATAGTTGCCCGAGTCGCGTTCGGTCTCCATATACATAAAGATCTTCCTGACAATCAAACGAAATATGATGATGTTGACTTGCTCCTTGATGCACTGCGATGGCCTGTTTCAGGATGTCGGACAGGCGCTCGAATTCGTTATGATACGTCTGTTGTCCTGATTCCATCCGTTGGACATCGAGCAAGTTGGAAATCAAATCTTCGAGACGTAACGTTTCCTGATGGATCATCCCTAAATATTTCTCCGAACGTTCGGGAGATAGCTGTCGAAAACGAAGAAGTTCGGTGAATCCGATGATACTCGTGAGCGGCGTGCGGAGTTCATGAGAGACGGTCGAAACGAGTTCGGTTTTCAAACGGTCGACTTCAGTCTCATGGGTGACATCACGGAAGACGAGCATCGTCCCGTGTCGTGTTCCCCTCAAGTAAATCTTCTCCGCATACATTTGAATGAAGCGCTCTTCTTGATTCATCGAGAACGTGACGCTCTCTTCTTTGCACTGTCCGTCAAACGACCGTTCCATGAACGCGAAAAAGTCATCCTTTTGGTCGACCTGCAGTCCAAGTTCTTCAAGGCTGGCGTCTAAACGATATAAGTCGACTTCGTTTCGCTTTGTGATCGGTTGGTTAAACAAGACGAAGAGGGCTTGGTTGGCCACTTTTTCGCTTGTTGCGTGCTCGACATAGATGACGGCATCGCGGATGGAGTGAAGGAGACGCGCTGTCTTTTCACGCTCTTCTTCGATTCGATGGCGCTGCGTTGTGAGTGACGAAGCCATCTGGCGGAATGAGGTCGTCAGTTGACCGACCTCGTTTTTAGATTGAACGGTGACCGGCGTGACCGGTTGTTTCTCTCCGGCAAGGCGCTTGCTGTTTTCAATCAATTCCTGAAGTTGACCCGTTAAGCGTCTGACGTAAGGGCGAGCGACGATGAAGAGAATGAATAGGACTCCGAGTAAGGAGAGGAGCCATAAAGCTTGTGCCCATTTCGTATGTGTCGCAAGTTGAGCACGGAGCGCATCCTCTTCTGCGTTCAGTGAGTTCCGATATTCCGTGAAGACGCTCTCCATATCGACGATGCTCGCGCTCATATCTGCGGCACTTTTCGAGTTAATTTTAAATTTACGGTCTGCCGGCGGCTCTTGCGCTCATATCTGCGGCACTTTTCGAGTTAATTTTAAATTTACGGTCTGCCGGCGGCTCTTTTTGAGGGTTTACTTTCCCGAGCGTCGGCATTTTTAAAAAGGGTTCGGTTACGCTTCCGTTCCGCTTTCCTTCTACATAACGTTCGAGGCTCGGCATGACGCGTTCTTGATAAGCAACAAACAGCGTACGGGCATCGCTCGCATACGTTTTTTCCTTATCGGTTACGGCGTTCTGTTCGAACCAAGTCGTCTGTTCGTCAATTAAAACTTGTTTATCTTGTACGCGCTCTAGCATCGCATCGTCTCCGAGGAGTACGTAGCCGCGCATTTCATATTGCATCGACTGCCAGGTCTCGAACAATTCGGTCGCATTCGTGCGCCGTTCACTGATGTTTTCGAGCGATGACGTCGTCTGTTCGATTTGGTTTTCCGTATACACGTATACGGCAAGCGACGTGAGGAGGATCAGTCCGATGAATAAGTAGAAGACAAATAAAAACTGTCTTCCGATCCGTTGGTCAATCCATGACTTCATAAAGACCGTTCCTTCCTAGAATGATGAACATTCCGACTGTGACAAATATCCTACGAGTGTCGTTCTTTCATTGTACAGATTCACCTCCTCAGAAGCTAGATATTGAGAAATCAGGGGAATGAATACTATTGTTTATTGAATAGTAGTGATTGATGTGCTATTGTTCTATGTATAGTAGGGGGTGGGATGATGAATCCTCAATTCAAGAAGGGTGTACTCAATCTTTGTGTGCTGGCGCTTGTAGCGGAACAAGACCGCTACGGCTATGAACTCGTCCAAGCGATTTCGGCTAAAGTAGCGATTTCAGAAGGTGCCGTCTATCCGTTGTTACGTCGATTGACGACAGAGGGCTATTTCACAACGTATTTAATGGAGTCCGGGGAAGGCCCTCCAAGGAAGTATTATCAGATCACGGAACAAGGGCGAACACATTTGGCTGAGTTACGAACGGAATGGGATGTATTCACGAACGGCGTCAATGACTTAATCCGAGGGGGAGACGACAGATGAATGAAGAACAGTATTTGTCAGAGCTTGAGCAATTATTGATGAACGTGAAGGTGAAAGATCGCCTCGATATTTTACGAGATGTGTCTGAGTACTTCACGAGCGGTCGATTAGAAGGAAGAAGTGATGAAGAGATGGCGCGCGAGTTAGGGGAACCGAGCGTGCTCGCATCGGAACTACTTGCCTCTGTCGATTTTGAAGTAGCGGAGTCGACACGACCGCCTGCAGTTGTCAAAAGTTCGACCGTCGCTTTCCAAAGCGTCCTCATTCAAGTTCAACATGCGCAGGTGTTCGTGACACCATCACAAGATGGGTATGCGTACGCGACACTTGAAACAGAGACCGACCATGGGGTAGTCATGGATATCGTCGGGGACACGTTAGAAATCCGGATTGAATCCGAACGTCGTTTCGGTCTGTCTGATTTGTTTTCGTGGTTTGGGTCAAAAGCACCGGTCCTTCGGGTCGAGCTACCTCATCACGCCTATCATCAAATTCAATTGAAGAATCGTCACGGTTCAAGTGATGTACAAAATCTTCAAGCGGAACGTTTACTCGTAGAGAGCGAGAATGGGCGAATCATCGCACATCACATTCAAGCACGTCATGGCGAACTTCGCACATCGAACGGGAAAGTGCTCGCATCAGACTGTCATGGTCACGATTGGGAGCTTCATTCCTCAAACGGTCGTGTTGAAGCGAAGCACTCTCAGCTAGAGCGCATCAACATCCATTCCTCGAACGGTCGAATCGATGTTGATCACGTCACAGGAGCCATTGATGCCAAGACTTCGAACGGCCGGATTGACTGCCTCGTTCAATCGATTCAAGCACCGATTCGTTTGAAGACCAACAACGGAAAGATTGACTTGCACGTCGATGAACGTCCGGAAGATGTGACGATTCGGGCGAAGTCACGGAATGGAAAAGTCAATGTGTTCGGAGAACGGTCGAAAGAGTGCGTGTTCGGTGAAGGATCTATTGAAGTGAAATTAACAAGCTCAAATGGGAGCGTCACGGTATCAGGATAAACGTAGCCCCTCCATCGATGATATGCTCCCCGATAGGTAGAGAGATGAAATAACAAATCTGTTTATTCTAATTGGGGAGTGTTTTTTTATGGCGAGA
>NZ_JAPEHX010000073.1:0-13683 GCF_028823655.1 Exiguobacterium sp. B2(2022)
GGGCTACGCCCCGAGACGCTTAGAGGAGGGAGAATTCTCGCCTGATTTAGTTAAAGAACACTAACAAAAACCGTTCAATCGAAGCAGGACGCGTTGTCGCAGCTTCATTTGAACGGTTTTAGCGTCATACCATTTTAAGAAACGTCTTCGCCTGTTGTTCGAGTGTAGCGGCTGAATCCGCTAATTTCTCGAACTCTCGGACCGTCTGTTCGAGCTGTCCAGAGCTATCTTTCACTTTGTGAGAGATGCGTCCGATGCTCGTGGACACGTCATCAATCCGTTTGACGATTCCTTCGATATTGTGATTCACTTCTGTGATCGAGAGGGACACTTTATTCGACAGATTACGCACTTCCGTGGCGACGACATTGAACCCGCGCCCATGCTCACCTGCTCGTGCCGCCTCGATGGCCGCATTGAGTGCGAGCAAATTCGTTTGGGCAGCGATTTCGCGAATCGTTTGGACGATGTCCGTGATCGTCTTTGCCTCTTGTTGGAGTGCAAGAAGGTGTTCCCTGTTTTGAATCGATTCTGCTTCGATTTGTTTCACATTTTCTAGCACATGTTCTCCGTCCTGCTTACCAACCTTAGACTGTGCGGATAAGTACTCTGATGTTTCTTGAAGGTTGTTTGCTAGATGGAGAACATCCTGTTGACGTGATGTGATATCAGCTGCAATCTTAGAGACACCAATGACACGTCTGTTCGTATCATCAAAAATAGGCATATAGGTGGCTTCTAACCAAACCGTTCGACCATCTGCAGCAAGACGTTCGATTTTGTCATGATAACTGACTCCTTGCATCAGTTTCCGCCAAAACAAGTCATACTGGGGACTGTTTGCAAACTTCGGCAAGCAAAGGTCACGATGGTGTCGTCCTATCAATTGAGTGACTTCATAGCCCATCGTTCTGGCGAAAATCTCGTTGACGTAGGCGACGCGTCTGTCTTCATTGAATCGGATGATGGCCAAATTATTCTCGATGGCTCGAATCACATGCGTGTCGGTGACATGGGTCGTACTAGAGTGAAGTTGCATCCTAACATCCTCCCTATATCGTGTGAGTTATTTGTATTAGGATACCCCATAATTGTAAAAAAAAAGTATATTATTGTGACAGAACAAAAAAAGACCTCTTCCACGTGGAAGGGTCAAGGTGTGAGTGTCGCCATGCTTTCATGTAAGTATTCACCGATTTGACGTTCGATGTCGCTTTCTGAACGTTCAAGAGCGAGCGAGAGTTCTTTCACCAAAATGGTTTTGGCGTTCTCTAAAATTTTACGATCTTGTTCGTACAGCTTTTTGTTTGCCTGTAACGCCTCGATTTGACGACGGCTCAATGTATTCACGACTTGAGCGATCTCGTGACGGTTCCCTGAATGGACAACATTTAAAAATTCACGATTGCGATTGTTCGAATGCGGATTCCATTCAACGCCAGGCGAGCGGAACGACTCTAAAATCTCTAATGCTTCGTCTGCTTCGAGCAACGTCAACATCATCACATTGTCATTATCGACCGGGATGCTAATCTGCAACTTCTGTGAGTTGTTGATGGGGTGAAGCGTATAGTACGATTTCGTTTCTCCTGCGACCGTTTTGTCCGAAATGTCGTCGATCCGACATACGCCATGGGTCGAGTAGATGATTAAGTCTCCAGCTTTAAACAAGTCGATCACCTCTTCCTTATCTATAAGCATAGTCATTCAGAAGGTGAAATGTCAACTCGGTTGACGTTTGGTGCAAGGTGTGCATACAAAAATCGTGACGAATGAACTCGACACGATTACAGTTTCCAGTCCATCCGTAGAATGGTTTTCAGTTGATTGAACGCCTCTTGTCCGATGCCTTCTTGGATCCGTTGCTCGAGTTGCGCTTTGAGCGCCTCATTCTGTTCATAACAAGTGTGACCGAGAGAGGTCAGCTCGATGCATTTGTCCTTTCGATTTTGCGGATGGTCCGTCACGAGGACGAGCGCCTTACCTTCTAGATTCTTAATCAGTTTATGAATCGCTTGCCGCGAGATATGGACGTCTCGTGTGACCTCGGCAATGGTCGTCTTGGCTTGATAAAGTGTAGCGAGAATATACCATTCGGAGTTTGAGATGTGGATGTCACTCTGCTCATTCCAGGATTGTTCACTTATGCGTCGAACTTGATCGTTTCGTTCTGTCAGTAAATCAAGTAGACGTGTTGACGTTGATGGAGTCAAATCAAGTCACTCCTCTTTCGTTTCCAGGTTTTTAGACGTTCCTAACTATACAAAAGCAACTATACCCCGTCAATGTCAATCTAGAACAAAACGAGGCACAAGGCCTCGTTTTTTACTGGCAGTCTTTATTTTTGAAATCGATGACCATCCGTCCCTGAATTTTCCCTTGTTCCATCTCTTCGAACACGTCTTGCACTTCGTGAAGGCAACGCTTGTGAACGACCGGGACGACGAGTCCTTCGGCTCCGAACTGGAAAGCCTCTTCTAGGTCTTTACGTGTCCCGACGAGAGATCCGACAACTTCAATCCCATCGAGAACGAGACGTGGGATGTTCAAATCCATCGTTTCAGAAGGAAGCCCGACGGCCACGACTTTCCCGCAGGCTCGAACGGCGTTGACCGCTGAATTGAAGGCGACTTTTGAGACGGCCGTGACGACTGCGGCGTGTGCTCCGCCGAACTTCTCTTGAACGATATCTGCCGCATCTCCCTCGTTCGAAGGGTTGATCGTCAAATCGGCACCGCTCTCTTTGGCGAGCTCGAGCTTGTCGTCGTTCAAATCGACAGCGATGACGTGCGCGTTGAAGACGTGTTTCGCATATTGGATGGCTAGGTTGCCGAGTCCACCACAACCGTAGATGACGACCGTCTCCCCAGGCTTCACGTCCGCGACTTTGATGGCCTTATACGTCGTGACGCCCGCACATGTGATACTTGAGGCTTGTGCAGGATCCAAGCCTTCTGGTACTTTGACGGCATAATCTGCCACGACGATACTTTGCTCGGCCATGCCACCGTCAACGCTATAGCCGGCATTTTGAACGTTTCGGCAGAACGTCTCGCGTCCCGTCGTACAATATTCGCAGCGACCACACGCATGGTACATCCAGGCGATGCTGACACGGTCGCCGATTTTGAGACTCGTAACATCGTCCGCGATTTGCGATACAATCCCAATCCCTTCATGACCGAGCACACGTCCTTGGACATCCCCGAAGTCACCGGCCGCGACGTGAAGGTCCGTGTGACACACGCCACAGTACTCGACATCGACGAGCGCTTCCCCAGATTGTAATGGACGAATTTCCTTTTCTACGACTTCAATGTTGGCTTTGCTTGCTGAATTGACAACGACTGCTTTCATGTTTGAACACACTCCTTGTGAGAAATTAGCGAATCTGCCTAAACAACACTCTGAATCACACCGTCAGAATAGCACAAAAAATGGAATGAAAGCGCTTTATTTTTGGATAGCATTTGTCTGAAACATGAACTTTTGTCACATGAAGATTTAGGGAAATAGAGATGAAGGAAGCAAACGAAAGGAGTGTCAGTTACATGACGCGGACAGAGTTATTTCACACATACAAATCGAAAATTTTACAGTTATCAGATTTGGAGGAAGAGACGTTAAAAAGCGAAGAATTCTTGTTGGACCGTGACGAAAAGAAACAACTCGACATCTATTACGCACCATTCGAATACATTAATCCAAATGCGAAAGTCGTCATCGCGGGAATCACACCTGGTTTGTATCAAATGCGGCAGTCGTTCGAGGCGATCCGTGACTTGAGGGACGCGCCAGACGAAGAGGCGCTTCGAGCCGTCAAACAACGTGGCAGTTTTTCCGGTCCGATTCGGAAGAACTTGGTGACGATGCTGGATGATTTAGAGCTACATCATCACTTAGGGATCGAGTCCTCCCTCGATTTGTTCGAATCAGCAAATCATCTCGTACAAAACACGGCGGTCCTCCCTTATCCGGTCTTTTATAAGGGTAAAAACTATAACGGGTCGAGCCCGGATATGATTCGAACGGATTTGTTTCGACGGTATGTGGAAGGAACGTTCGCTGAAGAGATGGCCCATCTTCAAGATGCTCTCATCTTACCGATGGGCGTCAATGTGAGGCGAGCTGTGGAATTGTTGGTTGAGCGAGGGCTCTTGGATCAGGATCGCGTAGTGAGCGGGTTTCCGCACCCATCTGGTGGGAACGGTCATCGCCATCGCATCTTCGCCGAAAATCGAGACGCCATGAAGCGACACATCGCCGAATATTTCAAACGACATCCACTCTGAACCGCACTGCGGTTCTTTTCGTGTGAGCACATGACCTGACATCGACTCTTTACTTCGCTAAAATGGTAAACGGTTGACTCACTCACGAGATGTAGAAAGGATGTCCGCCATGATCACATTGTCGTCCGTCCATAAACGTTATGGACAAGAGATGGCCGTTCGCGATGTATCGCTTCATATTCGAAAAGGAGAGATTTACGGCATCATCGGCGCAAGCGGTGCCGGGAAGTCGACGCTCCTTCGATTGATGAACGTATTGGAGCGACCCGATCGTGGAAGTGTCATAGTCGATGGCGACCAGTTGACCAAGCTCTCCAATCGGGAACTCCGCAAGAAGCGACATCGGATCGGTATGATTTTTCAACAATTTAATCTTGTCGCAAATAAGACCGTCTTTGATAACGTCCTCGATTCACTGAAGCTTGCCAAGCGCCCGAGAGCGTCATGGGAAGCACGCGTGATGGAATGTCTCCAGTTCGTCGGACTCGAAGCGTATCGCGATAAATATCCTTCCCAGTTGAGTGGGGGGCAGAAGCAACGCGTCGCCATCGCTCGGGCACTCGCAAGCGAACCGAGCGTGCTCCTATGCGATGAACCGACCTCTTCCCTTGACCCGAACACGACGGCAGAAGTGCTACGTGTCCTCCAGTCAGTCAATGAACAACTAGGCGTCACCATCGTCCTCGTCACGCATGAGATGGATGTCATTCGTCAAATCTGTCATCGCGTCACCGTTATGGCAGAAGGAGCCGTTCATGAGACGATTGAACAAGAGCCGACGGGTGTGGTCGCCATCGATCAGAATCCGAGTTGGTTCGTCGAACAGTTACGGAAGGAGGCTGAACCGAATGCCTGATATCTTGTTGCGCTATCAATCAGAGATTTGGCAGTCCATCGCCGAGACGTTCATCATGGTCGGGGTATCGATTCTTGCCGCGATCCTAGTTGGACTTCCATTAGGTACGTGGCTTTATCTTTCGCGTAAAGGACAACTGTTAGAGAACCAAGTCGTCTTCTCCGTCCTCAACCTGGTCGTGAATATCGTTCGGTCTTTCCCGTTCTTGTTACTCGTCGTGTTTTTGATTCCATTTACACGGCTCATCATCGGGACAGCCATCGGAACAGCGGCGGCGACGGTGCCACTTTCCATCATCGCCATCGCGCATTATGCGCGCCTCGTCGAACAATCATTGATTGATGTTCCGCGCGGGGTTGTCGAAGCGGCGCTTTCGATGGGGGCGTCGGTGAAAGATATCATCTTCAAGTTTCTTTACGTCGAAGCCAGATCCGGTCTCGTGCTCGGATTGACGACATCCATCATCAGCTTTATCTCGTACTCGACGATCATGGGGGTCGTCGGGGGCGGTGGCATCGGTGACTTTGCCATCCGTTACGGATACCAACAGTTCCAGACAGAACTCATGCTCTATATGATTTTGATCATGCTCGTCTTCGTACAGCTGATCCAGTTCACGGGCACGACCGTGGCACGAATTATCGACAAACGCTAAACAGAAAGTAGGAAATGAATATGAAAAAATTGATAGCACTTCTTGCCTCGCTCACACTCGTCCTCGCGGCATGTGGGAACGACACAGAAACACAAACAGAACAAGCGAACGAACCACAGACGTTGAAAGTCGCGTCACTCATCCCACCGATGACAGATATGCTTGAAATTGCGAAAGAACAGCTCGCAGAAGAGAACATTGAACTCGAAATCGTCGTCCTCGGAGACAACGTCCAACCGAACTCGGCACTCGCAGCGAAAGAAGTCGATGCGAACTTCTTCCAACACGTTCCGTACATGGAAGAGTTCAACCGCAGCAATGATGCGAATCTCGTTCCAATCGAACCAATCTATTTCGCAAACTACGGCGTATACGCGAAAAACTATGACAACATGGAAGACATTCCGGAAGGCGCGACAATCGCCATCGCCAACGACGTATCGAACATCGACCGCTCGCTCTCCCTTCTCGCACAACATGATGTAATTGAACTCGGAGAGAAAGAAGGCACGTACTATACACAAGCCGACATCACCTCGAATCCGAAAAACTTCAAGTTTGAAGAAGTCGACTTGTTGATGCTCGCTCGTGCATACGATGATGTCGATGCAGTCTTGATGACACCGGCTTACGCGGCACCGCTCGGTTTGA
This sequence comes from Exiguobacterium sp. B2(2022), assembly GCF_028823655.1. NCBI lineage: Bacteria > Bacillati > Bacillota > Bacilli > Caryophanales > Exiguobacterium > Exiguobacterium sp. B2(2022). Next base: position 6,455 of record NZ_JAPEHX010000073.1, read on the forward strand.
CACCAAAGAGTGACGCACTTCTGACAGAAGGTGTCGAGAACGACTTCGCCATTACGCTCGTCGCACGTGAAGACAATCAGGACGACGAAGCAATCCAAAAACTCGGTGAGGCGCTCACGAGTGATGAAGTTCGTGCATTCTTAGAAGAAAACTATGCAGAAACGGCGATTCCGGCGTTTGAATAAAAAAAGATTGAGCCTCGTCGGCTCAATCTTTTTTAGTACTCTTCGTATTCACGAGGGTCCTGGTCATCGATGCGACCGTCCGGCTTCGTCAACGCATTGAGTGTCTCCATCTCTTCCTCGGTCAATTCGAAGTTGAAGACATCGAGGTTCTCTTTCTGATGCAACTCACTAGACGAGCGGGCGAGCGGGATCACACCGAGCTGGATATGCCAGCGCAAGATGACTTGAGAGACACTCTTGCCTTTTTGTTTGGCGAGTTCGGTGATTTTCTCATCGTGGATGACTGTACGAGCGCGACTGAGCGGGCTCCATGCCTCCGTGATGATGCCACGCTCCTTATCGGCTTGACGCTGCTCGACTTGCGAGAAGTACGGGTGTAACTCGATTTGGTTGATGACCGGTGCTTCTCCCGTCTCTTCAATTAAACGGTCGAGATGTTCCGGCATGAAGTTCGATACCCCGATGGAGCGGATCCATCCATTTTTCTTCGCCTGAATCAAGGCACGCCATGCCTCGACGTACTTGTCTTGTTTCGGGTTTGGCCAATGCAAGAGGAATAAATCCCAATAGTCGAGGTTTGCCCGATACAGGGACTCCCGAATCATCTCGAGTGCCTGGTCGTAGTCATAATATTGCGCGCGCAATTTTGATGTTAAGAAAAGTTGTTCGCGCGGGATGCCAGATTGGCGAACCGCCTCACCGACCGCACCTTCATTATCATAACGAATCGCCGAATCGATGAGTCGATATCCGTTTCGGATGGCGCACGTAATGGCGTCGACCCCTGCTTCACCTTTCAAATAAACTGTTCCGAGTCCAATGGCCGGAATCTCATAACCATCATGTAACTTCATTGTTGGAATACCCATCAAATGCCTCCCCATTCAAAATCCGTTCTCTTCTCCGCTATTCCACTTTCCTCGGAAATGAAACGTTTGAATGTGAGGTCAACGACGAAAGGCTTTGATCAACCCTTCGGCCAGGTCGAGGATACACACGACGATGATCGTGAACAAAATACTCCATACACCCCAGCGACTGATTGTTTCGATGTCGATATTCGTTTGTTCAGCAATCAAAGAGAGCGCTTCGGTCGAAATTAGATCAGGTTGCAGTAAAATGAGTGCCGTGACGATGATCCATACGATATTGAAGAGGGCGTTCCATAAGGCGAGCGGCTTCGTCCAGTGTCGAACGATCCATTTGTAAATGGCGATCGCGATGCCGAAAACGACCAAGGCAATGACAAATGGGAAGAATTGATTCAAGACGGACGAATTGAGTAGTGGATAGGATTCGCCATCCGTGACGACGCGAATTAACTGTTCGGCGTTGACGTACAATACGACCATCAAAACGGTGACGACAACATCAAACAAGATTGAACCAAGAGAGATTGAGGTCGAACGAGGTTTTACTTTCTTGAGTTGTTCAGGTTTCCAACTCGAGAAGGGGACTTCGCCCTCAGGTACAGCCCGTTCGATGATGAAGAACGTGAGGGTAATCCAGAATAGCGTTTGAACGACAACATTGAAGATGGCAGCCCCGGTCTGAAGGAATGCTTGAATCAAGAATTGACTCCAAGACGTGTCGTCTATGGGGTTGGTCAAATAACCGATGATGGAGAGAATAGTGACAACCGTGACGGCAATCGGTAAGACGATCTTGATGATGTTCACGTACTGTGTGAAGAAAGCTGGTCCGATGAGATGGAGGGGACGATTCGCATAACGAGCAGCGAGAACATGAGGGTCGCCGAGTTCGCGCAACGCTTCAAATAAGGCAGTTTCAGACGGGTCATTTCCAGTCATGTCATCGATGGTCGATTCCAATTCAAGGGCGACATCTTGCTGCATCGATTCAGGGATTCGAGAGGTGACTTCATCGATATATACATCACGAAGATTCATGATCATTTCCTCCTTCAATTAGACGGGTCAACGTTTTCGACATCTTCATCCATTCTTCGTACAACTCATTCAAAATAGCCATTCCATCGGGACTGAGCACATAGTACTTTCGAGGTCGACTTTCCGTCGTATCCCACGAGCTTGTGACGAGTCCTTGTTTTTCCAGTCGACGTAAGAGCGGGTAGAGCGTGCTTTGATCAATGTTGATCTCGGCATCAAGTAATGCCTGGACGAGTGAGTAACCATACTGTGGTGTCTTCAACTGACTGAGCACCGCAATCGTCAACGTACCACGACGCAATTCCGTCACCAACGAGGCTTTGACATCGGACATTTTTTCGCCTCCTTCATTCGTTCATCTTTATACTGTATATCATACACTATAAGTCATCATACATCAATGTAGTTAATTATTAAAAAACAAATTGAGTCTTTTCCTGATTCTGGGATAATGAAGGGGAGGTGATGTTCATGAAATGGTGGTGGATAGTTAGCGGCGTGGTGATCGCCAGTTTATTGACAATCAATGCACAATGGTATGGGAATGCAGGGACGTTCGGGGTGCCGATTGGATGGATGATTACGCTATTGGTTTTAGCCCATTTCCGAAAGCCGATATCGACTCGGTGGGCTGTGACGTTTGGGCTGATCAGCGTAAGTATCGGAATCGTGTTATCCATACCGAGTTATTCAGTAGCGGAAGCACAAGAGATGCTGAATAAAACGTACAATGACGTGACGTACATCGAGAGCGTACCGACGACCGGGGGAGAATGGAATCCATTCACGCCTCGAGTGGGCTATCGGTTTGAGACGGGGAGCGGAAAAGCGGTCTTATTCATCCCGGACTCCGGGAAAACGTTTGAATTGTAAAAAGACTCGCTCTCATGATAGAGGGCGAGTCTTTGTATTAGTTGCGAATCATGTAGTCGAAGGCGCCGAGTGCGGCTGTCGCACCAGAACCCATCGAGATGATGATTTGTTTGTAGGCGCTGTTCGTGCAGTCTCCCGCTGCGAACACACCTGGGACATTCGTTGCACCATGACGATCGACAACGATTTCCCCGAAGTTGTTGCGTTCGACCGAGTCGAGCCAGTCCGTGTTTGGGACGAGGCCGATTTGGACGAAGACGCCTTCCAATTCGACATGGTGTGACTCGTTCGTTTCACGAGACACATACGAGATGCCGTTCACTTTGTCCGTACCCGTGATTTCTGTCGTCTGAGCGTTCGTGATGACAGTCACGTTCGGGAGGCTGTGGAGACGGTCTTGAAGTACTTGGTCGGCCTTGAGTTCAGGAGCGAACTCGAGAACCGTTACATGCTTGACGATCCCTGCGAGGTCGATGGCCGCTTCGATCCCAGAGTTACCGCCACCGATGACCGCGACACGCTTCCCTTCGAAGAGAGGACCGTCACAGTGCGGGCAGTAAGCGACCCCTTTGTTTTTGAACTCCGCCTCACCTGGGACGTTGACGTTACGCCAGCGTGCACCAGTTGAGAGGATGACGCTCTTACTCTTCAAGACAGCACCGTTCTCGAGTTCGATCTCGACGAGGTCATTTTTCTCAAGACGCTTCGCGCGTTGGAGGTTCATGACGTCGATCCCGTACTCTTTGACGTGCTCTTCTAGACTTGCGACAAGTTTTGGACCTTCCGTATAAGCGGTACCGATGAAGTTCTCGATGCCCATCGTGTCCATCACTTGACCACCGAAGCGCTCCGCGATGATTCCGGTACGGATTCCTTTACGAGCCGCGTATACGGCAGCACTCGCACCAGCTGGACCGCCACCGACGACGAGGACGTCGTACGGGTCTTTGTCCGAGAAGGCAGAGGCGTCAGGACCTGTACCAAGTTTCGCTAAGATCTCTTCGAGTGACATCCGACCGTTACCGAACGATTCTCCGTTCAAGAAGACCGTCGGGACAGCCATGATCTCTTTCGCTTCCACTTCATCCTTGAACGCGGCTCCATCGATCATCGTGTGGGTGATGTTCGGGTTGAGGACGCTCATGACGTTTAGCGCTTGCACGACGTCAGGGCAGTTGTGGCAGCTAAGGCTGATGTATGACTCGAAGTGATACGTGCCTTCGATGTTTTGAATCTGTTTGATCGTGTCCGCATCGACTTTCGGTGCGCGCCCACTCACTTGGAGGAGGGCGAGGACGAGTGATGTGAACTCATGTCCGAGTGGAATCCCCGCGAAGACGATTCCTGTCTCTTCAGACGGACGATTCACGCTGAAGCTCGGCGTACGCTCGAGTGTCGCGCGTTCGACCGAGATACGTGATGACATGCTGGCGAGTTCGTTGACGAGCTCGAGCATCTCGTTTGAGACTTTGTCTTCCCCAGCGCTCACACGGAGGACGACGTCGCCCTCCATGAGCTGGAGATATTGGTCGAGCTGTTGTTTAATCGCTGCTTCTAACATGCAATCGCTCCTTACAATTTACCGACGAGGTCAAGGCTTGGGCGGAGTGTTTCAGAACCCTCTTCCCATTTCGCTGGGCAGACTTCGCCTGGGTTGTTGCGTACGTATTGTGCTGCTTTGACTTTGTTGACGAGCGTGCTCGCGTCACGGCCGATGCCGCCAGCGTTGATCTCGACAGTTTGGATGACGCCGTCTGGGTCGATAATGAACGTACCACGGTCTGCGAGGCCGTCTTCTTCGTTCAAGACGTCGAAGTTGCGTGAGATGACGTGTGATGGGTCACCGATCATGATGTACTCGATTTTTCCGATTTTCTCAGATGTTTCGTGCCAAGCTTTATGTGTGAAGTGTGTGTCTGTTGAGACAGAGTAAACTTCTACACCGAGGTTTTTGAGTGTAGCGTACTCGTTTTGAAGGTCTTCGAGTTCAGTTGGGCAGACGAATGTGAAGTCAGCTGGGTAGAAGCAGACAACGCTCCATTTGCCTTTGAGGTCGTTCTCTGTAACTTCGAGGAATTCACCTGTTTGGAATGCTTGTGCTTTGAATGGTAGTACTTCTTTGCCGATTAATGACATGGGTTATGTCCTCCTTGTTTTTTACTCTAGCGTTTCTATCTCGACTAGAATAATTATAATGTAATACTAACTTCATATAACGAGCTGGAATTGTCAAGGCGTTTGCATGCTTTGAAATGTGTTGAAATAACTAATGAATATTTATGATTAGCTTAATATCAATGAAGAAAACGATTACAATAATGATGTATTTTCTTTCTTTAAGTAGTATCTTTACAAAATATTAAATGAGTCACAAACTCGATTGAAAGATGGAGAGTGTATCGTTATTCTCGTCTTTCTGTTCGTGATTATCATTTACAGACGGGGGATTTATTATGAATTATCGAGTTCATTCCCACCGATTCGGTGAGACGATATTGAAGAATGATGAAGAGTTCAAGGAGATTTGGTCAGAGATTCATGACATCATTCAATCAATTAGCGACGATGACATCATCAAATTATTTAATGAAAAATACGCTAAAAAGAACAAGAGTCTATCAAAGGCTTTGAACGAACTATTCAGACTGGAATTTTTGAGAAGAGGATGGATGAGCGAGAGTCCGATTTTTCAGGATCGTGACTATTCAGAGAATGTGTGGCGTCTTGATTTCGCCAAAGACAATATCTCACTCGAGGTCGGATTTAACCATGCGGGTACCATCGCTTGGAACTTATTGAAACCGGTCATCGCAAGCGAACTGAATCACGTTGAAAAAGCGATTCAAACTCGAATCGGAGTAATCATTTGTGCGACTCAACGATTACAGCGAGCTGGTAATTTTGATGGAGCTATTGGGACGTATGAGAAATATGTCCACCATTTGAAGCCGCTGAACACGCAACTCACCGTACCGATTGTCATTATCGGACTTGAAGCACCTGATACATTCAAAATCGTTGAATATTTAAACGAGAAAGGCGAAAAAAGAGGCCACGTAGAGGAATTCTACGCGAACCTGCTTGTCGATGAAACGACCGAGACCTATGATGAACCGATGTTCGATAAAGATTTGGACTGACGTACTTTTTAATCTCAACCACTTCGTATGTGTCGGTTTTGCTTGGCCATATCAACGAAATGAGTGATGGTATAGATGACATGATCAAAATCATCATTGACCTGGTGTTCCCAAAATCGAAGGATGATCCAACCTTCCTCTACATAATGTTGTGTGACGTCGGCATCACGCTCGATGTTACGTCCAATCTTTTGACGCCAAAAATCGGCATTCGTCTTCGGTAGTTTGAAGTGGAGGGGACAGCCGTGCCAATAGCAAGAGTCCAGAAATACGACGACGCGTAATCCAGGAAACGAGATGTCGGGCGTCCCGTAAAGTTTGCGATTGTTTTTGCGGTACCGATATCCGGCCGCCCACAGCGCTTTTCTGACTTTGACTTCCATCTTCGTATCTTTCCCACGGTTTCCGCTCATCGTCTTGAACACGGCTGGACTCGATGCTTTCGGTACGTTTCTGGCCATACCCTCTCCTCCTTGAGTTCTTAGAGAAGGTATTCCCTATACAGTCAGCAGATTATCAACAGAATATGTTCAAGATTTAATCATCATGGATTGCTGAAACTTTTTGTGTAAAAAATCTTTGTTGAACATGAAGCATGTTTTTCGTCCACCTTTGAAAAAAGCTTCATAACAAGAGTCACCTCTTCCGCCTTTCGTAGAAATGACTAGAGGAGAATCTGGACATTTGGTCGCTGTTGGGAGGTCCGAGATCTTGTTTGTGATAAGCGCCTTCTGAATCTGTTTATACGTCTTTGCGAAGTCCTCGATTTCGTCAGGGGTGAATGCGACTTTGAACAAACACTCTAACTTTCGCTGTCCATTTTTAGAGGAGTTCTTTTCGCCGAGATAACCGACATAGAAGAAAGTACTCTCTTCAAAAAATAACTTCCAATCAGAAATCTCCCAATCATCTTGAAAATCTTCTCTGTGGAGAGTTCGGAAGGTTGCTTTTTCAAGGGGATAGTAGTTTGTTTTTATAGGGATACTCCTGATGTCATACGTCAATTTATTGAAAATCTCGACCTTCTCCAAATCCTCTTCGGTGCCAATGACACGTTTCTTAATCATTCCACCTATGCCTTTCGGGATTTTATCTTTAGCAGAATCGGGATCTACAGTCTT
>NZ_JAPEHX010000074.1:0-12637 GCF_028823655.1 Exiguobacterium sp. B2(2022)
CTTATTTTGATGGTTTCGGTATGATGACGCCTTCTTCTAAATCAAGCAACAAGTCAATCAGTTCCGCGCAGAACTCCGGAAATTGCTCCAAAAAGGCACCGGGACCGACTTCATCCGTAAAGTCGATATATAGGTCGGCCACGTTTCCAGACATTTTCGCAGGTAAGGCGAGGAACGCCGAACCGAAGCGCCAGCTGCCTCGGATGTCGAGTAACTTTCCGAGGACGAGGTCGCCGGTCTCGCGTTCTTCCGGTAACTGAACAGCGTATGTCTCTTTTGACTCCCAGTCTTTCAACTGACCGTCTTCTGTGACTTCAAAGATGCTGCAACGCGGGACGGCTAGTCCACGGAGTGCGTGATAAAGAGCAGGTGACATGTCGCCCTTATGATCAGCCAAATAGCGACCGTGGGGCGTCATGCCATCTTCGTCCGTTTCAAAGAAGACGGCCCAATCAATGAAGAGGTCACGGAAGAGCTCGGCATCTTTTAAATGCCATGTCCCTTCTGATGCGATTTCTTGAATATAGTTCGTCCATTGTGTGCTTCGCGCAAGAGCGGCTTGCTCATATAACTTTTTCAGTTCGGCAAGCAATTCGGACTCTTCGACGAGCAAAGGGAAGGGAATTACTTTCCGGTCTTTTTTCATCGGCGCGGTCCTCGCTTGTTCGCAGGGCGTTTGACGACAGGAGGCTTCTCCTCAATTCGTTTCTCGATCACATCGCCACGATAAATCTCGAGTTCTTTCAATTCGACACCGAGTTGACGCGCGAATGATTTCAAGTGTGGTAAATCGTCCGTCGTCACGAGAGAAAGAACGGTCCCTCCTGCGTTACCGCGAGCCGTGCGGCCTGAACGATGGATAAAGTCATCGATGGATTCTGGTAAGTCGAAATGGACGACGTGCGTCACATCTTCGATATCGAGACCACGCGCTGCGAGACCTGTCGTGATGAGGAGCGGGTATTCGCCTTTACGGAATTCACGGAGCGTCTCGACGCGTTCGCGCTTTCCTTTCAAGCTGTCGAGCATGCGGTAGTCCACTTTCAACTTTTCAAGCTCCCCACGAAGTGGTGGCAAGAACGAGCGGTTATTGATGAACGCAAGTGCTTTCACGCCATCGACGTGTGAAAGACGGCGTAACAGTTCTGGTTTGTAGCGACGCGTCGTCAACAAGTAACCGTACGTCACTTGATCGCTGACGGCACGCTCGATTTTGATATGTGCCGGTTCGTTCATGAACGGTGCCGACCATTCTTTGAGTGAATCAGTGAGTGTTGCCGAGACGAGTGCAAGTTGACGCTCATGCGCAGTATGCTTGATGATGCGCTAGCCGCCTCTGTCAAACCGCTATCGATGATTTGGTCGGCTTCATCGAGAATGACGGTATGTGTCTCATGGAGCTTCAGCTTTTTCTTGTCAATCAATTCGACGAGACGTCCTGGTGTCCCGACGATCAAATGAGGCTTTTTCTTAATCCGATCGATTTGACGTTTCAATTCGACACCGCCAATGAACGAGCCGATGCGAACATCGCCTTTTTCGGTGAAACGTTGTGCGACCTGTTGGATCTGCATGACAAGTTCACGAGTTGGAGCGACAATGACAACTTGGATTCGGTCGTTCGATGGATCAATCTTTTCAATCGCTGGGAGCAGGTAAGCGAGCGTTTTACCCGTTCCGGTCGGTGCCTCGATTGTCACGTCTTTTCCATCTAATAGTAGGGGAAACGCCTCTTTTTGGACCGGCATTGGCTCGTTAAAGCCCATCCGTTCCCACGTCTCGTTAATAAAAGGTTTTGTAAAATTCATAATAGGTCTCCTTATCTTTAGGCAAAAACAAAGGAAGCGAAAGCGCTCCCTCGTCAAATATAGCGAACATGCTCCTGACCATCTTCCATTGAAGAACGTAACGTCTGTGTATACGTTTGACCGTCTTCGATGAGTTGGATGTGGGCATCCGCGCCTTCTGCTGTCAATTCCACTTTCTCAATCGTGAATCCTTGATAAACGCGATACTGTAACTCGGACGTCATTTTCTCGAACGGTTTCAGTTCCGGATGTGTCGTGATGACATGGATTGGACGCGACAAAAGTCCGGCGAGTAATTGGTCGCGATAATCGATAAAATCTTCGTTCTCGATGTCATCGTCAAAGCGAATCCAAAACCCTCCATCTTCAAATTCTGTGATAAATCCATCACGCTTTTCACCGGCTTCGTCGACCTTCAACGAGATGCGATCGCCGACTTGAAAGGCGTGGCTTGGTGTTAATGGTTCGTACGTCATGAGTAGAACCCCTTCCTCTTATACAATGTTCTGCCTTCATTGTGTCTGATACGACACAAAAATTCAAGTTCTAACCGAGTGATGTGAGATTTATCACCCACAAAACTGTATAGTTCGTCACAGAACAATCAAATTAGTACAGACCATAGTTCGACCCTAATGAAATGGGATTCAGCTGTTTCAAACTATATAATTAATCGAATATAACAGTTTGTAAAACGCTTTCAAAAACGGCTATTTCATCACGTTCATAAGATTGTTACAAGTTTCACAAGACTGTAAAACATATTGTTCACGTTTTCACGTACACTCACAGTATAGATAACACGCAATTACTTTCGAGAATGAGGAGTGAATCAACATGGCAACCGAAATCAAATCCGCATGGTCAGGTTTTATCCCTGGTCAGTGGACGAATGAAGTCAATGTCAGTGAGTTTATCCGTTTGAACCGTCATGAATACACAGGGAACGATACGTTCTTAGCAGGTCCGACAGAAGCGACAAACGTTCTTTGGAATCGTGTGATGGAACTGACAAAAGAAGAGCGTGAACGCGGAGGCGTTTGGGACGTTGATCAACACACACCATCGACAATCGTATCGCATGGACCAGGTTACTTAAACAAAGAGTTAGAGAAAGTTGTTGGCGTTCAGACGGATGAGCCGTTCAAACGTTCGATTCACCCAAATGGCGGGATTCGCATGGTGGATGCCGCACTCGAATCATATGGTTTTGAACCAGATGAAGAAATCACAAAAATTTATTCAGAGATCCGTAAAACACATAACCAAGGTGTCTTCGATGCCTATACGCCTGAAATGCGGGCCGCTCGTAAATCAGGGATTATCACAGGTCTTCCGGATGCGTACGGTCGTGGACGCATCATCGGTGACTATCGACGCGTCGCGCTCTACGGAATTGACTTCTTGATGGCAGAGCGCAAAAAAGACTTGGCGAAACGAGGTGGATTCTTATCTGAATCAGACATCCGTGACCGGGAGGAACTATCGGAACAACTTCGTGCCCTCCAAGAACTCAAACAACTCGGAGCCGCTTATGGATTTGACCTCGGTCGCCCTGCGGAAAACACGCAAGAAGCGTATCAATGGGTGTACTTAGCATACCTTGCTGCGATCAAAGAACAAAACGGTGCCGCGATGTCACTCGGACGCGTCTCGACATTCCTCGATGTGTACGCTGAACGTGACCTTGAAGCTGGTCGTTTAACAGAATCAGACGTTCAGGAAATCGTCGATCACTTCATCATGAAGCTTCGAATCGTCAAATTCTTACGGACACCAGACTATAACGAATTGTTCTCAGGTGACCCGACTTGGGTAACGGAGTCAATCGGTGGGATGAGTGAAGATGGTCGCTCGAACGTCACGAAGAGCTCGTTCCGATTCTTACATTCACTCACAAACCTCGGTCCTGCTCCAGAACCAAACTTGACGGTCCTTTGGTCGACGAAACTTCCAGAAGGCTTCAAACAATACTGTGCGAAAATGTCGATTGAAACATCGGCGATTCAATATGAGAACGATGACTTGATGATGCCACAATTCGGTGATGATTACGGTATCGCATGTTGTGTGTCACCGATGAAAATCGGAAAACAAATGCAGTTCTTCGGTGCACGTGCCAACATGGCAAAAGCCCTTCTTTATAGCATGAACGGCGGACGTGATGAGAAGAGCGGCGCTCAAATTGCTCCAGCTTGGGAAATGAATACAGAAGATGTGCTCACGTACGATAAAGTATATGCCGACTTTGACCGTACACTCGATTGGTTGGCAGAGCTATACGTCAATACGCTCAACGTCATTCACTTCATGCATGATAAATATGCGTACGAACGCATCGAAATGGCGCTTCACGATCCAGAAATCTTACGGACGATGGCTTGTGGGATTGCGGGTCTCTCTGTAACGGCAGATAGTCTTTCAGCAATCAAATATGCAAGCGTCAAACCCGTTCGTAACGAAGAAGGAATCATCGTCGACTTCGAAACGGAAGGCGACTTCCCGAAATTCGGTAACAATGACGACCGTGTCGACGCGATTGCCGTGGAACTCGTCGAATCGTTCATGGAAAAAGTACGGAAACATAAAACATACCGTGACGCGCTTCATACGCAATCGGTCCTCACCATCACATCGAACGTCGTCTACGGTAAGAAAACAGGGAATACGCCAGACGGTCGCCGTGCTGGTGAACCATTCGCTCCAGGTGCCAACCCGATGCATGGACGGGATACGAAAGGTGCGGCTGCATCGCTCTCATCTGTTGCGAAACTTCCGTTTGAACACGCACAAGACGGGATCTCGTATACGTTCTCAATCGTACCGAAAGCACTCGGAAAAGAAGAAATCGCACGTGAACTCAACTTGGCGGCACTTCTCGATGGGTATATGAGTGGAGAGCACAAAGGACATCATTTGAATGTCAACGTCTTCAACCGCGAGACGCTTCTCGACGCAATGGAACATCCAGAAGAATATCCACAACTCACGATCCGCGTATCTGGATATGCGGTCAACTTCATCAAGTTGACGCGTGAGCAACAGATCGACGTCATCAACCGTACGTTCCACGGTTCGTTGTAAGTAAAGGCTTAGCGGCCTTCCACGGAGGGCCGCTCATTCGTTAGGAGGTCATTTCGATGACAATGGGATATGTACATTCGGTCGAATCATTCGGAACAGTTGACGGCCCAGGGATTCGCTTCATCGTCTTTTTACAAGGTTGTGCGTTACGTTGCCTCTATTGCCATAACGCGGACACGTGGGATTTCAAAAAGAATAACCACCGCTCGGCTGAAGACGTCATTCAAGAGGCGCTCAGTTACCGACCGTTCATGGAGGCATCGAACGGCGGCATCACCATCTCAGGTGGTGACCCACTCGCGCAACCTGAATTTTTAGAGGCACTGCTGCGTGAAGCGAAAAAGCATGGGCTCCATACGACACTCGATACGTCCGGTGCGCTCCGCCCTCCTAACTTGGATGTGATTTTAGATCACACCGATCTCGTCTTACTCGATATCAAGCATATCGACGACGACATGTGTAAAAAATTGACGGGACGTAGCAATGCCAACACGCTCGCGCTTGCCGAACACCTTTCCGAGCGCGGAACGAAAATGTGGATTCGCCACGTCCTCGTACCTGGATGGACGCTTGAAGAAGGGGCGCTTCGTCGTACCGCCGCGTTCATTCAAAAGTTAGACCATGTCGAGAAAGTCGAGATTCTGCCTTACCATGAGATGGGCGTCTACAAATGGGAGGCGCTCGGACTCGATTATCCGCTCAAAGGCACGAAACCCCCGACGTCTGATGAAGTCGAGTGGGCAGAAGGGATCTTGCAGGGAACTGTATAAAACAAGCGCAGACCGATGTGGTCTGCGCTTGTTTGACGTTATACTCGCTTTTTCTTCTTTTCTAAGACGCGGGCGTGCTCTGCCTGTTTCTTCTCCATATAGAGAAGTTCCCGTTCTAGTTTGACGTAGCTCGCATAGCGTTTCGCATCTAACGTACCGTTCGTTAGCGCCTCTTGGACGGCGCAACCCGGTTCTTTATGATGAGAGCAGTCGCGGAAGCGGCATGTCTCGGCAAGCGCTTCGATATCACGGAACGTCTCATCGAGATGCTCGCTTCCTTCCCATAGTCCGAATTCTCGCATCCCTGGTGTGTCGATGACGTATAAGTCGTCGATTCGGAACAGTTCGCGGTGTGTCGTCGTATGTTTCCCGCGCTCGTCCTGCGCCCGGACGGCTTGCGTGACGGCAAGTGTCTCGTGGGCTAGGGCGTTTGTCAGCGTAGATTTTCCGACTCCGGACGAACCGACGAAGGCAATCGTACTTTCACTCGGTAACGCGTGACGAAGTTCAGCCACACCTTCTCCCGTCACAGCACTGACAGGAAATACTTGAATTCCAGGTGCGTTTAGCTCAATGTCTTCGAGCAGTGTGTCGACCGATTCGACTTGGTCCGTTTTTGTCAGGACGATGATGGGGATTGCACCTGTGTCCCACGCAGCTAGCGTATAGCGCTCAAGGCGGCGGATGTTGAAATCGTGTCCGCATGCCATCGTGATCAAGACGTAGTCGACGTTCGCACAGATCAGTTGTTCACGCGTCTCGTTGCCGGCGGCCGCTCGTGATAGAACGGTCCGACGCTCAAGGAGATGGTGAATCGTACCTTGACCATGCTCGCGAACTTGAATCGTGACATAATCGCCGATGACCGGGTAATCCCGTTCGCTCGTCGCCTCATGTCGAAATTTTCCGGAAACCCCGCACATATAGGCGTTTTCTCCGATTGATACCGTGTAAAGATGTTGGAACTGTGCCGTGACACGTCCCGTTTCAGTTTGTTGATTCAAATAGAATCCTCCTTTTAATGTTGGAGGACGACAGCCCTCCGATTCGCTGACATTTGGTGACGTGCATGCATCATGTTGCTCATAAAACATCATCCTTTCATTGTTCGATAGCATCAGTGTACCACAGTTATTGGAAACGGTAACATCTCAGTCTAAAGACCGAGGCGAAACAAGCCTTCCGCTCGTCGACCTATACAAAATAACGTATTATGATAAGAGTGTACTTAACAAGGAGGGATGACAGATGAATCACCAAGTGAAAAAGGTGTTGTTCATCGTAGCCGCGATCGCTCTAGTGCTCGTGTTGATCGGTTCTTTACCGAATATGATTTTATTCGGATTAGGAGCGCTCTTGACGCTTTGGGCTGGAGTCCGTTTTCAGGCTGTGACACACATCGGTGCTAAAGTTGGTTTCGGGATCCTTGCCGTCATCGGGATTGGGACGATGCTCTCAAACATTTGGGCACTCGTCGGAATCATTGTCGCGTGGTTGTTGTTTAAAGGGTATATGATGTATACAGGTGAGAAGCGCGACCCGGAAGTCGAAATTTTAAATGCCGACGGAACGCGTGCTAGCCGTAGCAGCTTCCAACAGTTCGATCAAGTTTGGCAAAAATTTGTTAATCGTCGTTAAGATTTCATAAGGAGGATTCACCATGAAGACACCGTTTGATCAGTTTCGTGAACTAGCGAATGAATTGACGAAAGAGATTTCAAAAGAAGTGAAGAAGTATCAAGATAAAGAGATGCCACGTTCGAGTGGAGAAGCGGAATTGAACCGTCATATCCGTGGAGCGGAGAAGGAAGCGCTATCGGTTGAGCGTCTCGTCGAACGTCAACGCACACTACTTGCAGAGCTTGCTGAAAAGCGTGATGATGCCAAAAAGATGGCAGATAAACGATATGAACAGACAGAACTGGCGAAGCAGGCTGGTGAAGAGAAGTTGGCAGAACGTGCAGCTCTTGAGTCAAAACACTACGGAGAACAGTATCGTTATTTCGAAGGGTTGATTGATGAAGGAGAGCGTGAATTGGATGCGCTAGAGCGTCGTGCACTCGAGATGAAACTCAAGCTCGATGAAATGCAAAACAAACGATATGAATTTGCGATGCGTGAAAATTTAGATCTTCTAAAAGGGGCACTTGACCAAATCTTCGGTCAAAACACGTCGCAGTCTCATCCGTTTACCGAGGAAGAGAAGAAAGAACAACCTGTTGAAGAGAAGAAAGAACAACCTGTTGAAGAGAAGAAAGACACGCAAGCAGATGAAGATGATTTTGAAGCAAAACTAAAAGAACTGGAGCGTCGCTTTAAACAAGAGTGAGGTGACGGTTCGGCGATGACCTGAACAAGGTCATCGCTTTCTTTGCTTCATACATATGAACAGAAAGGGGGAATGGACATGGAACGTTGGAACACACGTCAAATCATTGGATTCATGATTATTTTATTTTCAGTTGGACTCTTTATCGACATCGTGACGGGTGGGAATAGCGTCTTATTCAGCATGATCCTCCCATTGCTTCTTCTTTATATTGGACGACGCTTCAGTCGTCGAGGCAAGCAGTCGGCCAGCTATATCTTTTACGCCATCGGAGGCATTCTCTTGATTGGCTTGATCTTCTCGTCAGCCGCGTTTGGGTTTGTGCTCTCGGGTCTATTATTGCTTTTCGGGTACCGACTCTATAAGAATCGACCGGTCGAATCAAAAATTCGGACACCGCTTCGTCAGGAACAAGCCTTCTCGTTTGGTATGAAAGAATCGGGACACTATGTGTTACGCGATACGAATGAGTTCTTTTTGCTACGTGATGTTGAGATGGATTTATCACAAGCCATCATTCCTGAAGGAGAGACATTTTTACTCCTAAACGGACTTGCGGGAGACATCCGCATCCTCATTCCAGCGGGTTACGATTATTCAATCGATGCGTCGATTGGATTTGGAAAAGTTCAAGTCGATGATTCGAACTATTCACCGGTTTTTAACCGTCGCTTCTATACGGCGTCTGATGATTATGTCCAGGCTACGCGGAAAGTTCGTATTCATATCGTGCTCATGAGCGGAAGTGTCGAGGTGATGACGGTATGAAAAAAGATTCTTATCCACGGACGGTCGTCTGGCATCAATTGTTCAGTAGTCTCTTGACGGCTTTCTTGATTACAGTGGCGTTTCTCATAGGTGACTCGACTTCACTGAGCGACTTATTTTCGCGTGAAGAAGGGTTGCCTTTCGGTGTGTCCATTTTGGTGATTGCCGTTTTGATTGGCAGTATCTTTGGAGTCGCATCATACTTTTACTTACGTCGAGACTTCCGAGAGGTCGCGAACGCCCTTTGGAAACTAGAGAACCAAAAAGAAATCACGTTCCGACCGTTGTCGCCTTACCGAGACACGCTCGAACGAATCGTCCGCGTCTCAAAACAACGTCAAGAGATGATTGAGATGGCGAAGCGAGTTGGCGAACGCCCGGTCAGTGTCGAAGAGGCGCGTAGTGAGGCGGTCGTCGAAGAAAGACGTCGCGTCGCACGAGAACTTCATGATTCGGTGAGTCAACAGCTCTATGCCATCTCGATGATGACGACAGCGGTCAAACAGACGATGCAGACGAAACCGGAATTAGCGAGTAAACAAATGGAGCAAGTGGAGCTCATGGCTCAAACGGCACAGGCAGAGATGCGGTCGTTACTCCTACAACTACGACCGGTGGAATTAGAGGGTATGACGTTAAAAACCGGAATCGAACGCCTATTAGAAGAACTGTCGCGTAAACAGTCGACTGAACTCGTCTGGCGTCTAGAAGAAGTGAAGCTATCACGGCACACCGAAAATGAACTATTCCGCATCGTCCAAGAGGCAATCAGTAACACATTGCGACATGCGAAGGCGACTCGCCTAGAAATTGAGATGCGAACCGTGCAACAGACGGTTATTTTAAAGATCAACGATGACGGAATCGGATTTAACGTGGACGATACACAAGTCGCCTCATATGGATTACAATCGATAAGAGAGCGCACGGCGGAAGTCGGTGGGACGTTACGATTGGTCAGTGTGCCGAATGTCGGAACACAAATCGAAGTACGTGTGAAACAACAAGTGGAGGGGTAATGATGATTCGAGTTGTATTAATTGATGATCATGAAATGGTCCGAGCGGGCGTGTCTGCCTTTTTATCGACACAACCGGACATTGAAGTCGTCGGTGAGGCATCGGACGGCGCGACGGGAGCGGAGCTTGCGATTGCGGAAAAACCGGACGTCGTCCTCATGGACTTAGTCATGGAACCGGTGGACGGAGTTGAATCGACGAAACGAATCAAAGCGAGCTGGAAAGAGGCAAAGATTCTAGTCGTGACGAGTTTCTTGGATGACGAGAAAGTATACCCGGTCATTGAAGCCGGCGCGATGAGCTATGTCCTCAAGACGGCAAACGCCAATGAAATTGCCGACGCGATTCGTCAGACGGCTGCCGGCAATCCCGTTATGGCTGCCCAAGTGACAGGAAAGATGCTCGAACGTCTACGTCACCCGGAGACGACCCTCCATGAGAGCTTGACTGCACGTGAACGAGAAATTTTGCAACTCATGGCAGAAGGAAAGTCGAATCAAGTCATTGCGGACGAATTGTTTATTTCACTGAAGACGGTAAAGACGCACGTCTCGAACATCTTGACGAAACTTGACGTCTATGACCGAACACAAGCGGTCGTGTATGCGTTTCAACATAATCTGGTGAGTAAAGGATGAATCGGCTCCCGGTAATTGAAACGGAACGTCTTCGACTGCGCCCCCTTCAAATGGAGGATAGTCCACACGTATTCGCCATTTTTTCAAATGAACGCGTGCTCCAGCATTATGGGATGGAGCCGCATCAAACACTTGAAGAGACGGAGCAGATGCTTACCCACATGCTCGCTCAAATTGAAACGGGAGCCATCATCCGTTTTGCGATTGAGCATCGTGAATCAAACGCGTTAATTGGGACAATTGGGTTTCACAATCGGGCGCCATCACACCGACGCGCCGAAATCGGTTATGAACTCAGACCAGAATATTGGCGTTCGGGTTATGCGACCGAAGCCCTCCATGCGGTCCTACAGTTTGCTGAGACATGTGAGATTGAACGTGTCGGTGCCATTGTCTATATCGACAATCTCGCATCGCAACGCATGCTTGAGAAGAATGGGTTCGTACAAGAAGGTCGACTACATAATTACATGCGTCAGCGGGGACAAGCCCATGACGTCTATGTCTATAGCTATATGACAACCGAACTGACTCATCCGTCGATTTGAGCACACCCGCATTACGCGTGGTGTGCTTTTTCGTTTGTGAGACAAACAAAATGGGAACCGAGTAAAGGTGAGTTATTCGCTCAAAGGAGGACGATAGGATGAAAGCAGCATATATCGAACAGTATGGCGGATCAGACGAATCCAAAGTAGGGGAGCTTGAGCAACCGACAATCGGTGCAGATGACGTATTGATTGAGGTTCATGCCGCAAGTGTCAACCCGGTGGATTGGAAGTTGCGTGAAGGATACTTAAAAGAAATTCTTCCTTTCGAAATGCCGCTCGTCATCGGATGGGATGTATCGGGAGTCATCAAAGAAGTCGGGGCGAATGTGACCGAGCTTGAGGTCGGCGATGAAGTATTCAGCCGTCCAGATATTGCGAGGCAAGGCACATATGCCGAATATGTGGCGGTCGATGCCCATCTCGTCGTCAAGAAACCCAATTCATTGAGCTTCGAGGAGGCCGCGTCACTTCCGCTCGTCGCGCATACGGCATGGCAAGTCATGTTCGAAGTGATGGACGCGAAACCGGGTGACCGAATCTTCATCGGTGCTGGTTCAGGTGGTGTCGGAACGGTTGCCATCCAGCTTGCGAAAGCACACGGATTGTATGTCGTCACGTCAACCAGTACGCCGAACGTGGACTGGGTCAGCGAACTTGGGGCCGACGAGGTCATCGACTATAAACGACAAGATCCATCAGAAACCGTCCGCGATCTTGACTTCGTATTCGATACGATGGGAGGAGACGGACAGAGCAAACTGTATCGAATGCTGAAAGAAAATGGGATGCTCGTCTCCATCTCCACACCACCGAA
Source organism: Exiguobacterium sp. B2(2022) (assembly GCF_028823655.1). Taxonomy (NCBI): domain Bacteria; kingdom Bacillati; phylum Bacillota; class Bacilli; order Caryophanales; genus Exiguobacterium; species Exiguobacterium sp. B2(2022). Next base: position 11,785 of record NZ_JAPEHX010000074.1, read on the forward strand.
TGAAGAAGAAGCCGAACAGGCGAATGCCCGCGCGGAGTATGTCTTCATGCAACCGACGGGGGAGCGCTTGAAAAAAATTGCGGAAGCTGTTGAAAAAGGCGAACTGAAACCTGTGATTGACCGTGTCTTTGATTTAGAGGACACGAAACTTGCTCATGATTATGGAGAAGAAGGGCATGCCAAAGGGAAAATCGTCATTAAAGTGAAGTAATAAAAAAAGAGGTGGATTTCCGGAACGCGCGCCGGAAGTCCACCTTTTGTTCATTTGATTTGAGAGGCTACCTCATGTGAAGGTCAGCCCTTTTTCTGTGCTTGTATCTGTTCATCGATTTCAGACAAGTACGTCCAACGTTCCATCTTGGCATCGAGTGATTCTTTCAGTTCGGCGATTGTTGCGTACAATTCATTTACTTTTCCGAGGTCGCTGCCCGCGGTCGCAAGCGTCGCTTCTTGTGCTTCAATCTGTTCTTCAAGCGCGGCGATGTCTTCTTCAATCGTGTCCCATTCCTTCTGTTCTTTGAAGGTGAATTTCACGACTTCCGACTTCGCCCGTTCTTTTTTCTCTTTTGGTTCTTTCTCTTTCTTCACTTGACGAACCTCTTCTTGGCGCATCGTCAAGTAGTCACTGTATTCTGCGTGATACACCTGGATGGTCCCGTCTTCAAATGCGATCAACTGTCCGGCAACACGGTCTAAGAAATAACGATCGTGGCTGACGGCGATGACGGTGCCAGGGAACGATTCTAAATAGTCTTCTAACACAGATAACGTTTCCGTATCCAAATCGTTCGTTGGCTCATCGAGGAACAAGACGTTCGGTTCGTCCATGAGAATCCTCAGGAGGACGAGGCGT
>NZ_JAPEHX010000075.1:0-12460 GCF_028823655.1 Exiguobacterium sp. B2(2022)
GCTAGAGAAAAAATCGAACTGTATTTGTTGTTTCAAATTTACTTTAGAGTATAATCAGTTCGTGCTCTGCATAAACTATAAATTGATCAAATTGCTATTGCTCTATTAGACGATGGAGATGATTTAATGATTTAATGACTTCCTGAAATCATAATTACAGATATCATTTCTCTATTAAATTTCTTATGAGAATCATGGAAGATTGAAAAGGATTTATTGCTTTATTCTATTGTAAATTCTCATAGACTATAGAAGATCAGAAGGGTAAATCAAAAAATTTACATTTTTTAAACTGAATAAAAATATTTAGACAATATACGATTTTTCGCAGAATCTCAAGCACCTGTATCCGGTATTCTAATAGACTCCGGTTTCTAGTCGTTTCTCGGTGCGACGATGTTTATAGTAATCGATGTAGCGCTCGAGTTCCTAAGTGAAATAAACCATTTTTTCGATTTTTTCGAGATGAAATCTGATATTATTCTCATCTCTCTAAATAGAGCTACGAAAGCCTCACCTTCAATGTCTTTAATATTTGTCTTAAAAAAAATCCGTAAAAGTTGAAATCCATGTCCAACTTTTACGGGATAGTTCATCCTATATCTGCTCTCTAATTCTCACCCATTCATATATCCCCGCTGCTTCATGCTGACGTAATGATCTTCCCCAATGATGACGTGATCGAGACAGGCGATGCCGACGATGTTCCCTGCTTCGACCAACCGCTCGGACACCTCGATGTCTTCCCGACTCGGGGTCGCGTCCCCACTCGGATGATTGTGCACGGCAATAAAGCACGCCGCCGACAACTTGAGCGCTTCGCGAAACACGTCGCGCGGATGCACAATCGACGAATTGAGTCCACCGACAAAGAGCGTCCTCCGGGCGATGAGTTGATTCTTCGTATTCAAATACAGACAAACGAAATGCTCCTGATTCAAAAGCCGCAATTCATCCCGCAACAACTCATACGCATCTTGGGGCGATCGAATCGTCGGCATACTCGCTTTCGGCTCTTCGACGTATCGAATCCCAATCGTGAATGCGGCCAGGAGTTGCTCGGCTTTCTTCTTCGTCATCCCTTCGATTTTGCACAAGTCATTAACGGACGCCTGTGACAGCGCCCGTAACGTCGGATACACATCCGAGATACGGCGCGCCGTCTCCATCGGGTCCGGTCCCCGTCCTCCGATTTGAAGCAATCTCGCGATGGCGGTCTCTACACTACGGTCAATCACCATGGTCATTCCTTCACCTACTTTCAAGGCATTCACAGGAAGCGAGGCGTCACCCCATGCCGGTCGAGCGTCTTGACAAGCGGATGGATTGGTAAGCCGACGACGTTATAAAAATCACCTTCGATTTTTTCGACGAAAAGCCCACCCGACCCTTGGATGCCATATGCTCCCGCCTTGTCGTATGGTTCTGAGGAATCAAGGTAATCTTCCATCCAACTTTCCGGAATCACATCGAACGTCACATGCGTCGTCGTGACGAACAAGTCCTGCGTCGCACCGATGATGCTCACGCCCGTCAGCACTTCATGGGTCGAGCCGGACAAGCGTTCGAGCATGCGTTTCGCATCCTCTCGGTCCGCTGGCTTCTCCAAGATGACGCCGTCTAAGACGACGACCGTATCCGCACCGATCACGATAGCATCTCGATGATCCCGTGCGACATCCATCGCTTTCTCACGGGCGAGACGGGCGACATAATCGCTCGGGGACTCCTTGCCGTCCGTTCCTTCCATCACGTTCGATGGGATGACCTCATGCTCGATTCCCGCTTTACGCAGTAGCTCGGTACGTCGTGGTGACATCGAGGCGAGAATGACACGCTTCTGTGTTGAATTCATTGTATCGACTCCTTCTCTTCTTCTAAAACGGGCTTCCTTGCCGTTTCACACTTCTCTGTTGATTGTAGGCAACGCGCGTCGTAAACACAATCACTCGGGTCGAAAAAAACGCCCCTTCAATTTCTGAAGGGACGTGTCAATTCATGGTGTGGTATAGTCGTATACCGGGATATCCTTCTGTTCGAAAGCTGGTTCCGGGATGTAACGATCTGGAACGAGCTGATCGAGGTCAGGGCGATAGAAGGCATCTAGCTCGACCGTAAAATCAAGCGCCTGTACTTCTTCGACCGTGTTCGGTCCCGTCTCGGCTGGTCCCGTGAATTGAATCGTCCGCAACACATGGATGCGGTTCATCGACTCGATGGATTCAAGGAACGAGACGAGGGCATTATACGTTTCGGCCTGAAGGGTCACGGTCGAACGAATTGTCGAGGCGTTGACCGGTGCGACGTCCGTCGGTTCAGCCGGTTCGTTCGTCTCACTGACGTCGGCCGGATTGAACGGCTCGACTGTCTCAGGTACTTCCGACTCAGCTACTAGCCCATCGGCGAACGCGATACTCGTGACATTGACGCCAGCTAATAAACTTGCCTGTGACAACGCCTCGACAACCGTATCGAGTGCAGGTGCCGTCGGAACGCGTGTCTGAAGCGTTTGTGAGTCTGCCACGTCAACGGCTTTCCCTTCTTGACGCAACAGTTCAAGCTTCGTCCGTTCGAGCGAGAGGTCTCGCTCGAGCGCTTCGACTTCTCCTTGTTTGATGAAGTACGTATAGCCGAAGTAAGCCGGTGTTAGGATGGCTGCGAGGAGGCAAATCGCAAATAGCGCATAAATTGTCGAACGTTTCATTGACTCACCACCTCCGCATCTGCTTCCTCTTCTTCAGTCAATTCTTCCTCCACGTCTTGGAACATGAACGTGAACTCTCCGATGTAGCGTGGAAGCGGGTCTTCTTCGAATGAATTTTCCTCTTCCTCTTCTGCCGCCTTCAATTCGGTCGTCACACCTAGAAGTTTCACGTCAAGGAAGCGCTCATCGGTCATGAGCGAACGTTGGAAGGCATTCAAATCCTCGAGCGTCTCAAATTGTGTCCGTACGCTCATAATCGAGCCGTCCGCGTAGTTATACGTCAACACGTAACCCGTCGGAGGCAATTGTTCGGTCAGCGCCCGAAGTGCCGGCACCGCATCTTTTTCCATGTCCGACAACGCCGTCACGGTCTGGTCAAGCGAGAGTACTTGTTGTGCTTTCGAGTTCACCTGTTCGGTTTGATAAATCTCGACTAGTTGGAGTTCCTCTTCAATACGTGCTTGTTCTGCTTCCAATTGCCCCACCTCGTAATACAGGTAACCGGCCGCGCCTCCTCCGAGGAGAAGTGCGACAAGTCCCGTCACGATTGGCCAACGGAGTGTCACATCGGTCGAGTTGATAAAGTTCGTATCCTGGTCACGTTGAAGGGTCGCCATCCCGAGTAAAGGAAGCATCTGATGCGATAACGGTGTCCCATGGGCGATCGCGAGCGGTTGTTCGACCCGTGTGACGGAGACGAGGGACTCGGATTGAATCATGTGAACAAGATCGTCTACTTCAGGTACTGTTCCCGAGACGTATAAGTGGTCGATGGCGCGACCATCCGTCCGTATCGAGTAACGATAGAAATCAAGGAAACGGGCGAGTTCGTTCAACCAGTCATCCATCTGGTTCGCTTTCATCTCATCCGTTCCGTTGTATGTATACGTCACGACACCGTCTTTCGTCCCGACTTGGTAAGGAAGGTCTGACTCGATGGAACGAATGAAGCGAATCTGTCCTTCTTCTAACACCAACAATTGATGCGAGAATGGTGTGACATGCCAGATGAGCGTCGACTGGAGCGAATCGATGTCTGATAAACGCATGACGCCGTTTGCGACTGCGACCGAGCGTGGCGTGATTTTCTTCAACGCGAGACCACGTTTTTTCATGTACGAGCGGAGCGACTTCGTCAGTTCAATCGATACGGCGTGAAGCATGACGTCCGTCTTGACCCCATCTTCGCCTAACACTTCATAATCGAACGACACATCGTCGAACGGTAAGATGATAGAATTGCCGATTTCCATGAACAAGTAGCCACGGATCTCATCCTTTGGAATCGTAGAAGGAATCTCTACTTTCCGTGACAACACTTCTGTCTCATCCAATGCGACCGCACACGTCATACCGCGACGGACTTTTAACTTGCGACAGAGTTCGTCGAAGGCGAGACTGAACGCGGTCTCGTCTAAGATTTTCCCTTCTCCGTACGCGTCTTTCGCCAACTGAACCGAGGCGCTTCGCTTGAACACACCTTGTTTGATGACGGCACCGTGGATGCTGAGAGCATCAAACGAAAAATAGGTGACCGTCCCTTTCTCTATCCCACGACTCATGATCGTTTTCCCCCTACATCAACTCAAAATACCAATCAAAAAAGCTTTCACTAAACCAAAACGTCAACATCGTCCCGAGTGCGATCGATGGCACGAACGGAATCGGTTGTTTTCGTCCAATTTTTTTTGAAGCGATCAAGCCCACTCCGACAACCGCTCCGATCAAGCTCGACAAGAACAACGCGACGAGTACATCACGAGGGCCGAGCACGAGACCGATCATAGTAAACAATTTGACGTCCCCTGCCCCAAGTCCCCCTTTTGAGACGAAAAAGACAGTCGCTAAAAGAGAAAATCCGAGGAGCGCCCCAGCAAGCGGTGACCACCACGTGGCCCCTGCCACATAGGTAAGGACGAGTAGTATCGGTGCCGTGATACGCAAGATGACGTTCGGTACGAACATCGTCGATAAATCAGATACGGCGAGCGCCAACAACGTCGATAAGAAAGCGAACGCGAGAAGCGTCGTCACACTAAATCCGTAAAGTGTATAGCTATAGCCATATCCGATGGCTCCGAGCAATTCAAAGATCGGATACGTCGGCGCGATCCGCTCGCCACACCCACGGCATCTCCCACGAAGGGCGAGATAGCCGAATATCGGGATGAGTTCCCACGGTGACAATTCGTGACCGCAAGACGGACAATGTGAGCGCGGTGTCACGATGGATTGTTGACGTGGCACGCGGAGCCCGACGACGTTGGTGAACGATGTGATGACCGCCCCGAGGACGATGCTATATAAGAATCCAATCAATTCAATCAAGGGAGGATCCTCCTTTTGTCAGTATATGCCAAAAACAGAAAAACGGCTAGGCTGAGCGAGTGCCCAGCGCCAGCCGGAGGATAATACTTTTTTTATTTTTTCTTAGTAGCTTCAAGTGTTGATTTAGTTACCATCTTCTCGGGAGTATTTTCAAAGTAAAATTTCTTACTTGTCGCTACAGCACCTTTCAACGTGACTTCGTATGAAAACTTCCCTGCAGTTTCAATTATTTTCACTTTAGCATCCGTGTATTGATTATCTCCAAATGGATCTTTGAGACTTGAAATATAATCAAACCCAGGTCCTTCTACAGTATTATTTCCAGATGTAGATAGGAAAACTAAGTCTCCAGCTTTAGGTTCACTTGCCGTATGCAACTTCGCCGCACTGACCATCTGTTTCGCATCAGCAACCATTGCATCCTTCTTCGAGTTCTCAATAATCCCACCAATCGCAACGACCGCGATGGCTGCGATAATTCCTAAAATAACAACGACGACGAGTAACTCGACGAGTGTGAGTCCACGCTCATCTTTTAATTGTTTGGCATCTTGCCAAATCATTTTCAACTTCTCTACCATGATTCATTCTCCCCTTTTGTGTGTTGTGCTGCATGTAAGCTAGATGTATTACAAAATACCTAAACTAGAAGTAGAACAATTTTACTATACCTTCTAAATAAAGTATTGAAAAGGTATATTTTCAAAACTCTGCATATTCCGATTATTGATTTTGAATATCGCCATAGATTTGGAACATCGGAACGACGATCGAGATGACGATCACCCCAACGACACTCGCTAGGACAACGATGAGAAGTGGCTCGATAATCGACTTGAGTCGGTCCGTCGTCGTCTCGACCTCTGTCTCATAAAACTCGGCGACTTCTTTTAACATCGAGTCCAAATCTCCACTCTCTTCTCCGACCGCAATCATTTGTGTCATGAGCGGCGGGAAGTTCGAGTTGCGCATGAGCGGTTCGTGGAGCGGGATCCCTTGTGCCATCATTTCCCGTGCTTCCGTCAATCCTTTTCGGATGACGCGGTTCGACACGATACGTTCCGTGATCTCGATGGCTGTTAAAATCGGTACTGCTGCTTGTAACAGGACGGCTAAACTTCGAGTCAGTAGCGCGATTTGCGACTTCGTCACGATTGGTCCGAAAATCGGCATCTTCAGCAGCAACCGGTCGATGACAAATCGTTCCCGGTCTCGCTTCAGCATCCACGTGAACACAAGCACCCCGAGAATGGCGATGGCGAGTAAGAGCCACCAGAACGCCGCGATAAAGTCTGAAACGGCGACGACGATTCTCGTGATGAGCGGAAGCTCACCGCCGAGTTGACCGAATATGCTCGCGAACGTCGGAACGACGTTCACCATCAAGAAGGCGACAACGCCGATGGCGACAATCGAAACGACCAACGGATACGTAAGGGCAGAGATGACTTTCCGCTTCACGTCATATTGTTTTTGGAGTTGGAGCCCGATCTGGTCGAGCGCCTCCTCCAAGTTCCCGCTCGTCTCCCCGGCAAGTGCCATCGAACTGAAGAAGTTCGAAAAGACGCGTGGATGCTTTTTGATCGCCTCGGAATAGGCAATCCCTTCTTTCAAGTCGTCCTCGACTTGACTGAGCGTCTTCTTCAAGACTTTCGATTCGGTCTGTACCCGCAAGATTGACGTTGCGCGGACGATTGGCACCCCCGCCCGGATGAGCGTCGCGAACTGCCTGACATACATGATCAGATGTTCAATTTTGACGCGTTCCGGTAGGATATTGACCTCTTTGTTTAGTCCGGTCGACTCGAGTTCGGACAAATCTGTCACGAGAATCGATTCTTGGCGTAACTTATCTTTTGCCTCCCGAAGCGAGACGGCCGTGATGCGACCTTTCTTGCGCTTCCCGTTCAGGAGCTTTCCTTCATACTGAAATATCGCCATCACTCATCACCTCATCTCTTCTGTCGGGACGGCGTTCGGATTGATGATTCCTTGCCGTACGAGCTGTTCAATCGCGGCATCCATCGACTGCATGCCATGCTGGCGACTCGTCTGAATGACGGTCGGAAGCTGGAACTCTTTTTCGTTTCGAATCAAGTTGGCGACAGCCGGGTTCCCTAACATGATCTCCATGGCGGCGACACGGCCTTTCGGCACGTCAATCCGCGGGAACAATCGTTGACTGACGACGCCGAGCAAAACGTTCGCGAGCTGCGTCCGGATTTGGTCTTGTTGCTCCGCCGGAAACGCATCGATGATTCGGCTCACGGTCGACATCGCACTCGACGTGTGGAGTGTCGCCATGACAAGGTGCCCCGTCTCGGCAGCTGTCATCGCCGTCGAAATCGTTTCTAAGTCACGCATCTCCCCGAGCAAAATGACGTCCGGGTCTTGTCGTAAAGCGGCTCGTAGACCGCTCACGAACTTCATGACGTCCGAGCCGATTTCGCGTTGGTCGACGATGCTTTGATCGTGTGAATGCAAATACTCGATCGGATCTTCTAACGTGATGATTCGCTTCCGTTGCGTCCGGTTGATCTCGTGGATCATCGCCGCAAGTGTCGTCGATTTCCCCGATCCTGTCGGCCCCGTCACGAGGATGAGACCATGCGGCTTCTCAATCAATCGCTTCAACACCGTCGGCAAGTTGAGTTCATTTAATGTCGGAATTTCCCCGGAAATGGAACGGAATGCGATCGCAATCGTTCCCCGTTGATAGTAGGCATTGACACGGAAGCGTGAGACACGCGGCACCCCGAACGAGAAGTCGAGATCACGCTCATGTTCAAGGCGTTCACGCATGTCTTCCGTCATAATTTCTTTTAAGTATCCTTCAAGATGTTGAGGCAACACTTTCTCCTCGCCCATCGTGATCAGACTCCCATCCACCCGGATGATCGGTGGAGAACCCGCCGTCAAATGAATGTCTGATGCGCGTCGCTCGACCGCATTTGTCAAGATGACTTCAATCGATTGATTAATCATAAGCACTCTCCGTAATGACCGTTCGTAATATTTCTTCCGTCGTCGTCAACCCGGCTGCGACTTTTTCTAGCCCGTCAGCCAATAAGAACGTCGCCCCTTGTGACTTCGCATATTCCACCATCTCAGACTCGGTCGCCTGGTTCATGATCATCCGTCGTAATCCTTCGTTGATCGGAATTACTTCATGGATGGCGAGACGCCCTCGGTATCCTGTCGAGTTGCACGAAGAACATCCTTTTCCACGAACAATTCGGTCGATGTGAATGCCTTCTGCTTCGAAGAGACGTTGTTCACTTTTCGAGACCGGTTCTGCCTGACCACAGTCACGACAGACGCGTCGTACGAGACGTTGCGCGACGAGCCCGGTCGTCGAAGCGGCGACGAGGAACGGTTCGACCCCCATATCGACGAGACGGGTGATGGAACTGATGGCCGAGTTTGTATGTAGTGTCGACAGAACGAGATGCCCCGTAAGTGAGGCCCGAATGGCAATCTCGGCTGTTTCCGTGTCTCGAATCTCCCCGACCATGACGATGTTCGGGTCTTGTCGTAGAATCGAACGTAGACCGGAAGCGAACGTCAAACCGACTTTCGAGTTGACCTGAACTTGGTTGATGCCATCGAGCTGATACTCGACCGGGTCTTCTACCGTAATGATGTTTTTCGTCTCGTCATTCAACTCTACTAGTGAGGCATAGAGAGTCGATGACTTCCCTGAACCGGTCGGACCGGTGATGAGAATAATGCCGTTCGGACGTTTGAGCATTTCGCGATACGCTTGCTCGTTTCGTTCCCCGAATCCTAGTTTCGTCAAATCTGTCAGCCCTTGCGACGAGTCAAGAACTCGAATAACAATCTTCTCCCCGTACATCGTTGGGAGTGTCGACACACGGAAGTCATAGGCGCGATTGCGTAACGTATACTTGATCCGTCCGTCTTGCGGAAGACGACTTTCCGTGATGTCGAGGTTACTCATGACTTTAAGGCGCGTCAGCATGACACTTTGAATTTTCTTCGGATAAATCGTTTCCGTACGCAAATCTCCATCAATCCGAAACCGGACATGAAGTTGTTTTTCATGTGGGTCGAAATGGATATCCGAAGCTCGTTGATCGATTGCGCTTAAAAAGATTTGGTTCACGAGGCGAATAATTGGTGCATCGTCCCGATTCATCGTTTCTTGTTGATCCATCTCCGGTGCATCTTCTTTTAAAATCTCGACGAGCGAATGATCCATCTCATAATAACGACTGATCGTCTTCCGAATCTGTTCACGTGTCGAAATACCAATCTCGATATTCATCCCAGTCTGCAGACGGACATCATCGATCGCAATCAAATCGAGCGGATCGGCCGTCGCAATATGAAGCGTGTTTCCAATCAATTGATATGGCATGACGTCATGTTTTTGCGCCAATGCTTTCGGCACGAGCTTCGTGACCGTCACGTTGATATCCTGAGCATACAGCTCGATAATCGGCACATGCAGTTGTTCATGAATCATTTGAATCAATTGCGTTTCGGTAATGTGGTTCAACCGAATGAGTGTATCCCCCAGTTTTTCACCGGGGCGTTTTTGTTCGAGTGCTTCATCGAGTTGGATTTCCGTAATCAGCTTTGCCTCGATGAGCATCTCGCCGAGTCTTCGTTTCGTTCGTCTCACGTTACTTCACCATCCTTTGAGGAGCCTCCTCTTGCTCGACTTCCCTCTCTTCGACGAAAGTACTAGCCGTCACTCCACCAATCAATATGACAACGAGTAGGAACCACGCCCACCATGCTTGCGTCAACGACTCCGTCACCATGTAGTAAATTCCTACTGAAAGAAGTGCTGTCCAAACACTGATGAGTAATTTCGTTTCACGCTTCTTCATCGATGGGACAGACAAGGCGAATAACGTCAATGTGGCCAATACCCAAAAACCAAGTAAAATCATATAACCAATCATCCGACTGCCTCCTGATCTGCAGGGTCTTCTTCAAATACGGGCGGTTCTTCAAAGTCGTCATTTAGTTCATCGTCAAAAGTCGGGTCTTCTTCCACCTCTTCATCTGGGAATGTTGGAATGACCGGTTCGACCGGTTCAGGTGGCGGAAGTGGGACCGAGCTCTTCGTCACGATTTCCGGTGTCGGGGCATAAAAATCAAATCCGAGCAATTCCATCGTTTCTCCTTCTTCCGTCACTTTGACACGGTACAACTTACCTGACTGGCCAGATTGTCCAGATTGTGTGACCGATGAACTGCCTGACGGAAGTGACGAAGAGAAACGGACGACTTTTTGATAAGACACCGACGTCACTTCTTCCACTCGCGCCTCGTAAGCCGATTCGAACGGTTGCCCGAGTAATTGGACTGTCACCGCATTCCCTTCATTCAAAACGAGAATGGCGTATGATGACTTCTCACGGTTTTGCACCGCAAAATTCGAGCGGGCGTCCACTTTCGTGTCATATCCGAGTTCGACACCAGACGGAAGCGTCTCATGCGGCACACGTTCAAGAATGGCGAACGGTGTGGCAGCAAACATGCGATAGAACGAAGAGCCGAGCGTCGTGAGCGCCTCAAAGTCTTCCCCGAACGATTTGAGACTAAAGATATCACCTGCTGCCATCTCGAATCCGTTCATTCGGTCGAGCGTGGACTGCATCGCCGGAGTCGGGCTAACGGTAAATGAAGCAACGACTTCACTCTCTGCCGCGACTTGTTCCAATGCGACCGTTGACTCAAGCATCGATGCCGCTTCCATCAATGCCGGGGCAATCATCGTCATCGTCACAGGTTGACCTTCGAGATACGGTTCAACTTTAGATTCATCGATTGCGGTCAACAGTGGGTATTCACCCTCATCTGTGATGGCATCTAGCGTGTTCGGTACATCGAACGTCACGACTTCTTTTCCGATTTCAATGACGGTCCCGTCCATCAGATTGACCGAAAACGGCATCGTGTTGAAATCTTTGATGGCGTTATCGAGACGAACGTCAGCCTCTTCCTTCGTCATCCCGGAAACATCGACGCCTGCGACTGTTGTTTCTGTATATGTAGTACTTGACTCGGCGGACGCATCTAAGTAATTGACGAGTCCGATAGTCGGTAGCGTCACGAGCATGACGAGTCCGATCAGAATGAAAAGATGCATCCCATACCGCTTCATGTAAAAATCCCCCTATGTTTCATATGTCTTCTATTCTATGTATCCGTTCAGTGTGTAACTTTAGTATAATATGTATTGTACAAAAAATAACATTTTATTCAGTATTTCATACGTTATTTTCCGAAAGTTTTACTTTTTTTGAATAGGAGGTCAATGTTTTGTCAGATTCCGAAAAAGGGTTCACGCTCATCGAAGTACTCGTCTCCATCGTCGTCCTCTCGATTGTCTCATTTTCGTTACTTACCATTTTTACTCAAAGTCTGAAGACGACCCACGACAGTCTCAATCAGACAATCGCCAACCAAGTGGCACAAAATACGTTACATACATTGAACCGCCGGGCGGCAACAATCAAGGAACCGCTCAAATTGAGTCAATTTATAAATCAGGACGGAACGTGCGATTTTTGTGAAGACACACGAATCCATGGTGATAAGTATGTCGCGACGATTGAATCCCTATCTTCAGGACCAGGACACACCATCGAGGTCAAAATTTCGGTTACAACGAGTCGGTTACAAACGCCCGTGACCTTGAAAGGAGTCATATCGAATGCGACATTACGCGAACCGTTTCCTGAAACGGCTGTACCGACAACTAACTGATCAAACAAAGCGTGAAGACGGCTTCACGCTCGTCGAGTTGCTCGTCACGGTCGTCGTGGCCTCGATTTTAAGCGGGGTGATCATCACAGCCTTCATCACGGGAACGCTCGGTTTTCAGATGACGAATGAAACGAGTGAACTTCGAAGTGAGGCGGACTATTTGATTGCGTCCGTTCTCTCTGACGTAAACCGAACTGAATTTGACGCGGTGACGGAAATCGACGGAACATTCCAATTTTATCGGTTGTCCACACCTGGTATCTCGGATGCTGGAATGATTTATCGGGAGGCGGGGTACGTTCCGACAGAGTTGGTCCTGTCGCCCGATTCGTTCACTCCATCTAATCCGCAGATTATTGTGGAACGGATGACCATTAAATTAGAGGAACCTGTCTTTGATTCGCGACGCCCGACCTATATGACGGGGGGGCTAATTGAAATCGAAATGGACTTAAGTCAGGCGAATGACCCAGATTCAGTGACCACGTTCAAAAGTTCAATCCCATTTTAAGGAAAGGAGGTATGTTGATGCGAAAACGTGAAGACGGTTACGTCCTTGTGCTCGTGCTCGTAACGATGGCAGCTCTTGCCGTTCTGTCGCTTGCTGCCATGCAAGTGAACTTGGCGACAAATAAACTGACAGTCATCCGGACGGAAGACACACAATTGAATGAAGACGCG
>NZ_JAPEHX010000076.1:0-12032 GCF_028823655.1 Exiguobacterium sp. B2(2022)
CAATCAGTGAACAAGAAATTCCAGCAGATACAATCGTTATGAATTTTGATTCGATCGAAGAGTTTGAACAGTTTATTGCTGAAGCTCAATCGCCTTTAGAGGTATCTCTTGATAATAAATCAAACAATAACTTATTAGATTTATTTAATCCACAGACTGTCAATGCAGCAACTACTACATTTTCAAAGAGCCAATGGCATGGTGCATCTAAATTAAACTTGTATGTCACGGCTACTAAAGGGTCTAACGGACTAATTACCAAAACAAAAGTGTGGACATCTCACACTGGAGTAACTCTTGGTTTCCACTGGAAGCAAAACCAAGCATACGCTACATTGAGCTCTACAAAAAAGAGTGGAAAGGCTTATGGACATGGGACTTTTTCATGGGTTGTGTTTGTTAAGGGGATTGGAACTCTGTTCTCTCGGGATATTACAATGACGCGTTCGTTTCACTCTCAATACATCAAGTAAATTTATTCAGAAAGTTACATAGAAATAAAAAAGAGATGTTTGATGTTTTTAACATTTTCCATCTTTTGGTTGCTTGACTTTTCTAATTAGAAAATAAAGAAAACGAATCAGGTCGTGCAACGAATCTGGTTCGTCAACAACTTGAGGATTGATGCTAATTGCATCAATCCTCTTTTTCATGTGTCATCCAAGTACGCTGTAAAGCGCCTAGCAAAATGTGAGCCGTGTGTAACATCGCTCGTTCATCCACATCGAAACGAGGATGGTGGTGAGGGAAAATCGCTGAGAGTTCAGGGTTCCCAGCTCCTGTGAAAAAGAAGCTGCCCGGTACTTGTTCTAAATAGTAAGCGAAGTCTTCTCCGACCATGAGTGGTGCCATCTCGATGACACCGTCTTCGCCGACGGTCTCTTTCGCGCTTTGGCGGACGAATTCTGTTTCTCTCACATGGTTGACGACGGCTGGATAACCTTTTATATAGTCAAGCGCATACTCGGCATCGCTCGCAGCGCAGACAGAACGAATCATACGTTCCATATCCGTGATGATTTTATCTTGCGTCTCTGAAGTGAACGTACGCACGGTTCCAGACAACTTGGCCTCTTCGGCAATCACATTGAACGCTTGACCGGAATGGAGAGTCCCAATGGTCAAAACGGCTGGTTCGAGCGGGTCGATGCGTCGACTGACCACTTGTTGGAGGTGGTTCGCCACATTCACGGCGACCATGAGGGCATCGACCGTATGTTGCGGAATCGCACCATGACCACCTTTTCCAGTGATGGTCAATTCAAAGCGATCGGCTGCCGCCATGGTGGGACCTGTTTTGACGCCGACTGTTCCGAATGGGAGGGGTGTCCAGATGTGCGCACCATAAATATAATCCACATTGTCGAGACAGCCATCCTCAATCATCGGTTTAGCGCCACCGGGAGCCAATTCTTCGGCAAACTGGTGAATCAGCACAACGTCTCCCGGAAGGTCCATCTCGGTCAATGCTTTCGCTAGAACCAAAAGCGTCGCTGTATGGGCATCGTGTCCACAAGCATGCATGACCCCATTTACTTTTGAACGATACGGGACGTCTTTCACATCTTGGATGGGAAGCGCGTCAAAATCGGCCCGTAACGCGATGGTCGGGCCATCTCCGCCTTTGATTCGACCGACGACCCCATTACCGCCGACGTGTTCACGTACTTCAATCCCAAGTTCGCGGAGATAAGAGGCGATCATCTTCGGCGTTTCAACTTCTTGAAAAGATAGCTCTGGATATTGGTGAAAATGGCGTCTTAGGGACACCATTTCTTCGTATAATTCCGTCAATCTTAAATCGAGGTCAGTCACAAGCATAGCAAACACTCCTGTCAGTGGATTGGTTTTGGTTGAAGCAAGGACCATATGTCATGTGAATCCAAATCATCGAGAATCGGTTGAGGTAACAGCTGTCGGGCTTCATTAGCCGTCACCCATCTTGCATCACTATGCTCTTCGGACAATGTGACGATTGTTGCGATGGGGTGAGCCAAGTACGTCATAAGGACGACTTGGCGGTTTGGATTGGTTAAAAATGTCGTAGCGTACAGTAGGTGTTGAACCGTGACACGTAGGTCGGTTTCTTCAAATACTTCTCGTTCTAAGGCCCGTTCGAGCGTTTCGCCGAAATCGAGCTTACCACCGACGAGCTCCCACGTTCCAGGGTGAACCTCGTCATCTGTTGCTCGTTTGATGACGAGCATCTGGTCGTTTTGCACAATCACCGCTTTCACGGCGACAACGATGGTTGGAATAGACATCGAAACACTCCTTTTGTATGAAATCATGAGACAACTCACAGTAAATATGAATCATTGACTATATTTTTCTAAGTTACGCTTATGTTATACGACGAGAGGGAATTAATACAGGAGAAAATGAAGAAATGAGGTGCCAACATGGGGTGGATTATTGCGATTGTAGCGGTTGTCGTGCTCGTACTCATCTATTTTTCGATGTACAACGGGCTCGTCAAATATCGAAATTGGGTCGATGAGGCATGGGCTCAAATCGATGTACAGTTGAAGCGGCGGTATGATTTGATTCCGAACTTGGTCGAGACGGTGAAGGGCTACGCGAAACACGAGCAAGAAACGCTTGCGAAGGTCGTCGAGCTGAGAAACCAGCTCGGAGAAAAGTCGAATCGTCAGGACCAAATGGCAGTGAACGATCAATTGAGTGGAGCACTGAAAAATCTCTTCGCGCTTCGTGAGGCGTATCCGGACTTGAAAGCAAACGAGAACTTCAAGATGTTGCAGGAAGAATTGACACAGACGGAAAATAAGGTCGCGTATTCGCGTCAACTCTATAACAATACGGTCATGAAATATAACACGAAAATCGAATCGGTCCCGACGAACATCATCGCTTCCGTCCATCATTTCGAAAAGCGCGATATGCTCGAGGCACGTGCCGAAGAGCGCGAGAACGTTCGCGTTTCGTTTTGATGAATCGAGGTGGCGCGTATGCTCCTCTATGAACAAATTCGAAAGAATAAAGTGAAGACGGTTTTCATCGTCACGGGGTTTGTCTTATTCGTTCTTCTCGTCGGAGCGGCGATTTCCTACGTCAACTATGGAGACGCGATTCCGGGGTTGATCTTCACACCGATTTTCTCGTTGTTTTACGTGGGAATCGTCATCATGTCGAGTACGAACATCGTCATGAAGATGAATCGGGCACAAGAGGTGACATCGGTGGAAGAGCACCGCTTTCTATGGCATACGGTCGAGAACATGGCGATGGTCGCACGAGTGCCGATGCCGCGCATCTTTATCATCAACGACCCATCGCCGAACGCCTTTGCGACGGGGTTGAAGCCAGAAAAGGCGGCCGTCGCCGTCACGACGGGACTGTTGGATCGATTATCGCGAGAAGAAGTAGAAGGGGTAATCGCGCATGAGGTCGCGCATATTAATCGATTATCGCGAGAAGAAGTAGAAGGGGTAATCGCGCATGAGGTCGCGCATATTAAGAATTATGATGTGCGGCTCTCGACGGTCACACTCGCACTCGTCTCGGTCATCGCCATTATGAGTGATATCGGCTCACGGATGTTATTTTTCCGAAGCATCAGTGGGGGACGACGTGACCAAAATCAGAATCCCATCTTCCTCATCATCGGACTTGCTTTATTAATATTGGCTCCGCTCATCGCGATGCTGATCAATATGGCGATTTCACGTAATCGCGAGTTTCTAGCAGATGCGAGTGGAGCGGAACTGACCCGTAACCCGGATGCCCTCGCCTCAGCGCTTGAGAAGATTGCCAACGTCGAGACACCGGTCGAGCAAGCGTCGAGTGCCTCGGCCCCACTTTACTTCTCCGATCCACTTAAGAAGAAAGTGAGTGGTCTGTTCTCGACGCACCCTGATCCAGTCGAGCGGATTTCCCGACTTCGTCAAATGTAATCAGAGCCTGTCCGGTTGCGGCAGGCTCTTTGTGTTACACTGAACTGGGAAAATAAGGGGGTGAATGAGTTGGGTAAAAAGATATACATAGGTTTAGGAGTCGCTTTACTAGTCGCATTATTTTTATTGGGACTAGGACCATATATTGTACATATAGTACTCAAGATTTTCATGTGGCTTACCCAATACATCTTGCCATGGATTTTCCTATATTACTTCATTCAATTCTATAAACACTATGCACAAAAACAAGAAAAGCCACCTGAATGAGGTGGCTTTCGACGTTTATCCGGCGCGGTGGCTACGGATTTTTTCAATCTCATCGAGGACGAACTGAACGTTTGTGCCGACGATGACTTGAATGTGATTCGGGCTGACGACTTTAACGCCAGGGATGCCAGCTTTCTTGATTTGATCTTGATTGACGGTATCCATGTTTTTCACATCGACGCGTAGGCGTGTGATACAAGACTCGATTCCTGTGACGTTGCTGTCACCGCCGAGACCGTCATAAATCATGTTCGCCATGGCTGAGAATTCGTTACCAGAAGCAGATGCGACCGGCGCCACTTTCGTTTCGCCGTCTGTCGTTTCACTTGCGACTGCATCCACGACTTCATCTGGTTCACGACCTGGTGTCGCCAAGTTGAGCTTCACAATCATGAAGCGGAAGATTGCGTAGTAGATGACTGCAAACACGAGACCTTGAACGAGTAGCATATACGGTTGGTTCGCAAGCGGCAAGCGTGAGCTTAACACGAAGTCAACGAGTCCTGCGCTGAATCCGAAACCGGCTGTCCATTGGAACGTTGCCGCGATAAAGAGCGAGATTCCTGTAAGGACTGCGTGTACAAGGTAAAGAACTGGTGCGAGGAACATGAACGAGAACTCGAGTGGTTCAGTTACCCCTGTAAAGAACGAAGCGAATGCAGCTGCGAGTAGAAGCGAAGCCGCTTGTTTCTTCCGTTTTGTCTTCGCTGTATGATACATCGCAAGTGCTGCGGCAGGAAGACCGAACATCATGATTGGGAAGTAACCTGCTTGATACATTCCCGTTACACCTTTCTCACCTTCACCCGACCAGAAGTTTCCGATGTCGTTGATCCCTGCGACGTCGAACCAGAAGACCGAGTTGAGGGCGTGGTGAAGTCCAGTTGGGATCAAGAGACGGTTGAAGAATCCGTAAAGTCCGGCACCGAATGCGCCAAGTTTAGAAATCGATTCCCCGAATCCAACGAGGCCTGTGTAAACGACCGGCCAGATGAAGTAGAGCGCGACCGAGACAAGGATCATCGAGAATGCCGTCATGATTGGAACGAGACGCTTTCCACTAAAGAACGCGAGGGCATCCGGTAATTTGACGTGACTAAAGCGGTTGTACATCGAAGCAGCGACGAGACCAGAAAGAATCCCGACGAACGCGTTGGCAATCTTCCCGAACGCCGGGTTGACGGCTTCGACATCCACACCTTGGAACAAGGCGACCGTGCCAGCAGAGAGAAGTGTTGTGACGGTCAAGAAGGCGACGAGTCCGCTGAGTGCTGCAGAACCATCGCGGTTTTTAGCCATTCCGAGAGCGACCCCGACTGCGAAAAGAATTGGAATGTTATCGATAATCGCCGCACCCGCTTTGATTAAGAATGCAGCTGCAATGTTTTCAGATCCCCAGCCGACTGGGTCAATCCAATAACCAATCCCCATGAGAATCGCGGCAGCCGGAAGTACGGCAACCGGTAACATGAGGGAACGTCCGAGACGTTGGAAAAAGTTCATCATTGTTGATTTCCTCCTTTTTGATGGTGTTGATCTTGTAGACGTTGAATGTGGAGCGTAATATAACCAAGTTCTGACTCGGGCAAGACGACGCCATATGTCTCTTCCATTTCTTTTGCGACATCAGATGCGCACGCATAGGCAGACGTGAATTTCGTCTGAATCATGCGGAGCATGTCTTCATCAATCGTGTGATGATCGTAATGGTTGACCCGATCCATGACGAACCGTAAATGAGTTAATAATCGTTGATAGGATAAGTCATCTTCTTCAATGGATACATCGAGTCGTCGTGAAATCGATTGAATCATGTCGCGGACAATCGTTGTCTGTTTGACCGTCTTGCGTAAATCACCTCCTTTCACTTTCATCGTATGGATATGAAGCGCGATGAACGCGGCTTCGTCTTTCGGCATTTGGACGTTCAATTTTTCTGCGATATGTTCAATCGCCCATAGTCCAATCTCGTACTCATTCCGATAAAGGATTTTAATCTCGTTCAACAGTTTGTTCCGAAGTGAGATGCCTTCCATCTCACGCTCAATGGCAAATGAGATATGGTCGGTCAGGACGATGTGGATATGTTCATTAAATGATGTCTCAAGCCGTTTTTCTGCGTACGAAATAATGTCCTCGGAAACGGTAAAGTGTTCAACGGGAATCCGACTCAACAACTGTTGGAACTTATCGTTTTCCGGCATGATGAACAATTTTTCGATTTTATGGGGATTGACGATGTCGTTCTTCGTCTTTTTAAAGGCGACGCCAGGACCAATCGCAATTTTTTCTTCCCCATCGTCCGAGACGATGACCGCATTGTTGTTCAAAATCTTTTTGATCTTAATCATGTGTCCTCCTTGTTCCGGAGTCACGCTTCCACTCGGGCGACAATCGTCTTACCCGGGACGGCTTCCTTCGTGAATGTGAAGGCGTAATGATGGGCAAGTGCGCCACCATTCGTCACGACCATTGGCGTGACCGTGTCTTTACCAGCTTGATGGATTTGGGACAAGTCGGCTGTCATTAACAGCTGTCCTGTTTTCACGTGGTCACCTACATCTACACGGAGATCGAACGGTCGACCTTCGAGTTCGACGGTGTCGAGCCCGACGTGAATCAAAATCTCAGCCCCATCCTCGGTCCGAATACCGATGGCGTGCTTGGTCGGAGCGATTTGTACAATTTCTCCGTCAGCTGGTGAGACGACTGCTCCGTCTGTCGGTGTGATGGCAATGCCATCCCCCATCATCTTTTCACTGAAGACCGGGTCCGCTACTTGATCGAGTGGAATAACGTCTCCTTCCATTGGCGAGTGCAGTGTCGGTTTGTGTCGATTCATTAACTTATTCCATAGCATATCTTCTACATCCTTTCTTAACGCAAAACGAGGAAAAACAAAACAGGCATGGAGTATAGACGGGTGGCATGCGCCGTACGTCTTACCCCATGCCTGATCGAATCAGTCACATGTGATCGCTATTCGTTTCTTCACGTTCAACATAACATGTGTGGATTTGAGACACAAGTCTTTTTTTGAAAGCGTTCTCTAAAATTTTACAAGGTGACGAATCTGGTGTATAGTAAGGGCGAATCTATTGAAGAAAGGTGTTGCATGTTGATGAGTGAGGTTGTATCTGCCTAACGAACTGAAAAATGTCGGATGACACGTCTTTTTGTCATGCCGTCATGTTCCGTTACAGATACCGCCCATCAAAAACTGCCAGACACCGGTCTGTCTTTTTGCGTTGGTCGTCATCGACCGACGCTTTTTTGTTTGCGCGGTATCTCGATTCTACAATTTGAGGAGAGACACACATGAACGAACAAACATTTGAAAAATTACAATACAACGAATTGATGACAAAAGTAGAGCTTTGCACACGACTACTCAGGCAGCAACGTCCGACGAGCCATATTGCGACGGTGAAGAAGCGTCTGCAGGAAACGTCTGAAGCACGAGCGATTTTAGATGCGACGTCACATGTCCCATTCATCGGAGTGTCTGATATGGAAACGATTATCGGGAAACTACAACGAGGGATCCAACTCGAAGCAAACGAGCTCGAAGCGGTCGCCGAGTTTTTACGTGGCGCTCGCAAGCTGAAGCGATTCATGCTCGAACATGAATTTTTCGCACCACTCTTGTCCGCATATGCTGCCGGAATGGGCGAATGGCGAACGCTCGAAGAAGACATCACGCAAGCGATTCGAGCCGGTCAGGTCGTCGATGAGGCGTCAAAAGAGTTGAAGCGAATCCGAAAACAAGTCGACATTCTCGAAGGACGCATCGAGGAGCGGTTAGCCAAGTTTTTGAAGAGCGCCGCGAATCGTGAGATGATTCAAGACGGATTCGTCACGAAAAAACAGGACCGCTTCACCATCCCGATCAAAGCTTCATATAAGCATAAAGTGGCGGGTACGATTGTGGACACATCGAATCGCGGCACGACGGTCTTTATTGAGCCAGAGGCCATCTCGAAGTTGAACGCCGAACTCGTCGTCAAACGTACGGAAGAAGCGGTAGAAATGTATCAAGTACTGGCGACATTGACAGGAGCCGTGGCAGAAGTCCTTCCTGACATCGAGGCGACGCTCGACGTCATCGCCCAGTACGATATGGTCTTCGCCAAAGGGAAGTACAGTCAGTCTATCGATGGCGTGACACCGCATGTGAATGCGACCGGGCGCATCCGATTGAAACGAGTACGCCATCCGCTCTTAGAAAGCGCTGTGCCACTTGATTTTGCCATCGGTACAGACTATCGCGGTTTGATTATCACGGGACCGAACGCCGGCGGGAAGACGGTCGTATTGAAAACGATTGGACTCCTTAGTCTCATGACGATGACAGGTCTGCATATCCCGGCCCATCCCGATACGATCATCTCGACATTCGATGAGGTGTTCGTCGATATCGGAGACAATCAGGATCTGGAGTCGGCGCTCAGTACGTTCTCGGCGCATATGCACAATGTGGCGAAAATCATGCAAACCACTGGAAAACGGTCACTCTTGTTATTCGACGAAATCGGAAGTGGGACGGAACCGAATGAAGGGGCCGCTCTTGCGATTGCCATTTTAGAAGCGGCATATAAACGGGGCGCGATTGTCGTGGCATCGACGCATTATGGAGAAATCAAATCGTATTCTGAAGCGCATCCGGATTTCATGAACGCAGCGATGCAGTTTGACCCGGAAACGCTTGAACCGAAATACCGACTTCTCATGGGGCAGTCAGGCGACAGCAACGCCTTATTTATCGCTCGCAAGATGAAGTTACCGGAAGCGATTCTCAAACAGGCATCTCGTTACATGAACGAGAAAACGTATGACACTACGAAAGTCGATGAATCTAAAATAACGCGAGAAGTGGAAGTGGTACCACTTGAAGAAGCAGAGCGTTTTGAAAAAGGTGACCGTGTTCGTCTACTCGAGACGAATCAAGTCGGTCTTGTTTATTCGTTTGATGCATCGCGTCGGCATGTACGAGTGTTCGTGGATGCAGAGTATATAGAGTTGCCGAGTCGTCGTGTCCGATTAGAAGCACGGGCAACGGAACTCTATCCGGCTGACTATGATTTGGATACGTTGTTTACGACGTATCAAGAACGAAAGGAAGCGCACGACTTTGCACGAGGGTCGAAAAAAGCGTTACGACGAGTGGAGAAAGAGATTCGAGAAAGAAAGAAACAAGAGCAATCTAATCGGAAATGAATATAGCATATGGTGAAAGGGTAAGAGCACATAGAGAGAAGTCTTAATGTGGGAGGGGCTTATGTGTTCGAGTTAAGCTTTTGGTTTGCACTCGGTTTTGCCGTGATTCACTTTTTTTCAGGAAAGCTCATTCACGTGCGTGAAGTGCCGAGGAGCCGTTTTTTATCAGTGGCTGGCGGGATTGCCGTTGCTTATGTATTTCTTCATCTGTTGCCAGAGTTAAATGAATATCAACGCGAACTTGAAGGAGAGATTGGGAATAACGTCTTCGCTTCCCTTGAAAACCATATCTTGATTATCAGTATGTTAGGACTAGCTGTCTTTTATGGACTCGAACGTTTCGCGACGGCCAATAAACGCAAACAAAAACCGTATGTATTTTGGATTCACATCGGTTCGTTCACGCTTTATACGTTTAGCATCGGTTATGTACTCGCAGAAAGTGAGTTTCAATCGAATGGCACGATGTTCCTTTACTTTGTGGCGCTCGGTATACACTTTGTCACGGTTGATCAAGGATTGCGTCAGCATCATCAGCAACTTTATGATCGACAAGGGCGGATCTTCTTAGCGCTTGCCGTGCTTATAGGATGGGGAGTCGGTACATTTGCAGAAGTAAATGAACTCGGCTTGTCCATCGTTGTCGCTTTTTTGGCAGGAGGAGTGATTTTGAACGTCATGAAAGAAGAGTTGCCTGCTGAACGTGAAAGTAGTTTTGGTGCGTTTTTGATTGGATTGTTGGGTTATGCGTTGTTATTACTCGTCATATGAAAAGGCAGCCCCTTGCGGTGGCTGCCTTTTGACTTATAAGCTGTTGCTTTGATTTTCTACGTTGCTGTCGCTCTCTGTTGAAGCATCGTCATCTGAAGAGGATGAATCGTCATGATGTGGACCGTGCCCATGCCCATGGCGACCACCTTCACGTCCGCCACGCATGCCGCGAATATCTTCTAAGTCATCGTAACTCGTCACATCGGCAAAACGTTCTTCGTGGTCCGCAAGGATTTGATCGGCTTCTTCTTGCGTCAAGTTTCCTTCTTCCACAGCGGTTGCGAGTTTTTCTTCATGCGACGTCATGATGGCATCGATGAACGCTTCGATTGAGATCCCTTTTTCTTCTGCAAGCTCAGGAAGTGATTGCCCGTTTTCGCGAGCAGCATCCACTTCTTCTTCTGTTAAACCGAGCGCTTCGATGAGGGCGGCATGCCCCGCTTCTCGTTCACCGAACATACCAGGACCACGTTCACCACGTTCGCATTGTGTGGATGCTGTCGTTGTCGATTCATCTGTCGTCGTGTCATTCGTCGCGGCATATACGCCAGTGCCCGAGACGGCTAAAAGCCCCGCTAAGGCGATTGCTAGTTTTGTTGATTTCATGTGTATCTCCTCCTTTGTTACTTCAAGTGTAGAACTGAAGGCGTTAGAAGTTGTGAGGGAGTTGCAAGATTTCTGCAAATTGTCTTTGGGAAACGGTGGGACGTTCGATGTGTGCGATATAATGGATGTGGAGGCGATATGAGATGAACGTACTCGTTGTGGAAGATGAACAAAAACTGGCGGACGGCATGTCCCGTTTTTTAACCTATGCCGGGTTTGAGGTGACCGTGGCGATGACCTTGAGTGAGGCGAAACAACAGCTGCACCAACGATTTGATGCAATCTTATTGGATGTTCGCTTACCGGATGGAGAAGGATGGACCTTGATTCCGACATTGAAAGCGCAACAGCCCGCACCTGCCATCATCTTGACGACGGCGCGAGGTGAGGCAGATGATCGCGTATTCGGATTGGAGCTCGGGGCAGACGACTACTTGGTCAAACCGATTGTCTTGAAAGAGCTGGAGATTCGTCTGAAACGTCTCGTCAAACAGACCGATGTGATTCAATTCGGAGCGCTCACTATCGACATCAAATCGAGAATGGTGCAGGAGAACGGATATCCGCTTCGACTGACGAACAAGGAGTATGAACTACTTTTGTATCTATGGAAGCACGTCGGAGAGGCGTTGGACCGGAATCGCCTGCTCGACGACGTATGGGACTATGCGTTCGTCGGAGATACGCGTACGGTCGACACTCATATTAAACAACTACGTGATAAATCACCCACACTGAAAGAACAGTTGAAGACCGTTCACCGGGTCGGTTATCGCTTAGAGGGACTGTCATGAATCGGTTGATGAAGAAATTACTGTGGACGGCTGTTCTACCACTTGCTGTGATGGCACTCTTAACTTTCGGACTCACGTCATTATTGATCGGACGTTTCGCAGAAGACGAAACATATGCACAATTGGAGCGCGAGGCGGCGATTGTGTATGAGGCCGTTCAAGAGGGACGTGGGATTCCAGGTCAACTAGACGTGCTCCTATTTCAGGACGGACAACGGGTCGAGCTCGAACGTGGTGGACGGATGCATCGCATGATGCCGATCAGCCTTGACCCGAATGACTTAGCGGTTCAGGACGAAGTGAGTGTGAACGGCACCCGCTTCTTGACGTATTTACGAGAAGAAGGGGATATTCAAATCGTGACGTACAGCCCTGTACCGTTCTCGAATCCACAGTTTCAGCAAATCTATCTCATCTTAGCAGGTGGGTTTATCCTGGCACTGTTGGTTGCCATCGGCGT
>NZ_JAPEHX010000077.1:0-11667 GCF_028823655.1 Exiguobacterium sp. B2(2022)
GCGCCTGTGTCGCCTCGACGGACGCCAGTTTCCCCATGTCGTGCTTGACGAGGTCCGTCGCCTTGAAAAACAGGACGGTCGCGACAATCCCTGACAACAAGGCGACGAGGAACGTCTGTCCGAGCTGGCTCGATGAGGGACGACCCGTCGTCAACCCGTACCCGAACAACAAGAACCAGACAGGGAGCGACCCGAGACACATGCCGAGGATGCGTTCGAACACGTCGAGGTCCGTCTGTTGCATCATCTTGCGGTTGCCGAGTGGATACGCAAAAGCTGCAATGACGACCGGGATGACGCCGAGCCATAGGAAACGAGGCTCGAACGACTCGAAGAACTCGACTTGCATCAAGACGACCCCGATCAAAATCAGACTCGAGAACCGAAGCCCTCGCCACGGGATCTGTTCGCGTGACCCGTCCGTTTTTTTAAAGAGTGGTGACAACAGTGCCCCGGCAACGATCGTCACTTGCCACGTGCCCGCGATGAGCCAAGGAGGTGCGACCTCGGCCGCGAGACAGATGGGAACGTAAAAGAACCCGAACCCGACCGTCCCCCAGACGATCCACGGACGCGGATTGTCTTTAAGCGCCGAGATGACCCGCTTGAGTCCACCACGTAAGGTGACGACGAGCATCAACAGCGGAATCATCCATAAAAAGCGCAGCGAGGCACTATAGGCGAAGCTACCTCCCCCGACTTGCATCACTTCGTTCAACACGAACGTGCTCGCAAAAAATAAGGCCGCGAAGACTCCGAGTATGAGTGGACGCATACGTTCCCTCCTTTCCGAATCCTGTCTTGTTCTCGGTATCCATCTCTTTCTCCTGCAAAAAAAAGACGGACGACACGTGGTCATCCGCCTGTTGATCCAATGATTCCGTCACGTCCGAAGTTCGAGCGCCGCGATCCGCTCCATCCGCTCGAGGATGGGCTTCGCCTGATCGATATACGCCCTCACTTCAGCAAGCGACAACGACGCCGCATGCGCATCCTCACTCCGCCACACTTCATAGACGAACACCGTGTCCGCCTCGTCAAGCGATACGTGGACCCGATACAATTCACAGTCTGAGGTCGCCTCCATCTCCCGTGCCGCTTCCGATAAAATCGCCACGAGTCGGTCCCGTTGTCCCGCTTTTGTGACGAGCTTTCCGATCAGTGCATACATGCTCCATCCTCCCCTTTCCCTTGCCTCGTCTCATTCCACTTTTTGCGTTCGATTTCCTGCCTGACGGGTTCACACATACAGAATGTTTTCACGCCACATGTATAAAAAAACGGACGGCACGTGACCATCCGTCAGTGAATATCGCGTTTTTGGAAATTCCCGCCTTTGACCTCTGTCACCTCGTACACGACAACGAACGCTTTCGGGTCGACTTGGTCGATGATGTCCTTGATCTTTCGTTCTTCGAGCCGGTTGATGACGCAGGTGATTTCGTAATAGCTCTCTTTTGAATATGCACCTTGAATCTGATTCAACGTGGCGCTCCGCCCGAGACGGTCCCGAATCGTCTCGACCATTTCATTCGGTTCACTCGTGATGATCTTGAACGTCTTCGCACCGCTCAATCCCTCTTCGACGATATGAATCACTTTTGAGGCGATGAAGTAGGCAATCGCCGACAAGACGGCTCCTTGCAACCCAAACACTGTCGAGACGACGATGAAGACGAACGTATTCAAAAATAGAATCAAGTCACTCGTCCCGAACGGCAGTTTACGGGACAAGAGAACGGCCAGCATATCGATCCCGTCAAGCGCACCCCCGTTACGGAGGGAAATCCCCATCCCGAACCCGAGGATGATTCCGCCGACCACGGTGATGAGGAGCGCGTCGCCCTCGATGATGGTCGGGACATGGTGCATGATCACCGTACCGACAGACAACGACGCAATCCCTGTGACGGAAAGGATGGCGAAACTTTTCCCAATCTGTTTATACCCGAGATAGATGAACGGGATATTGAGAATCCCGATAAAGATCCCGAGCGGCAACCCTGTTAGCTGCGACCCGACGATACTGATGCCGGTGACGCCCCCGTCCGACACGTTGTTCGGGATGAGGACGGACTCCAACCCATACGCCGCGATGAGTCCGCCGATGATGTTCATGATGATTTGAAACCCCATCAACCAGGCCCTATTCTCTCGTTTCATGATGCATTTACCTCCTTCTCATGTTCAACAACCTTCTTAGCCTACCACAAAATAATACTGAAATATTTTACAGGGAATCATCAATCTATTCTGAATATTCATGTCAGATTCTCTGTCTCAAAGGATTTTGTTTCGGCTCGTTTTGGTATACTTAAGAAAATGGAAAGGGGGCACCACGTATGCAGCGTACACCCATGCCTTCCCCGACACCGGAGGAAGTGCAGCGCTTAAGGCGCGAACATAATCCGATCAAGGCGTCCGAACTGTTTGCGAAAGTCGTCCTCTTGCTACTCGGTTCCCTCGTCTTCGCGGTCGGCCTGGAGGCGTGTCGGGGTCTCGATCATCGTGTCGTATTTGACGGAGACAAAACTCGCCATCTGGCTCGTCCTCTTCAACTTGCCGTTCATCTACTTCGGCTATCGGCAAATCGGGAAGACGTTCGCCGTCGTCACGTTGACGGCGATCCTCCTCATGTCGGCGTTCACGATTGTTTTGCATGACATCAAGCCGTTCACGGACGATTTGCTGTTGTCGACCGTCTTCGGGGGCTTCTTGCTCGGGGCCGGGATCGGGCTCGTCATCCGCGCCGGTGGGTCGCTCGACGGGACGGAGATTCTCGCCGTCGCCTTCACGAACCGATTACCGTTCTCGGTCGGAGAAATTGTCATGTTTTTCAACATCTTCATCCTCGGGACGGCCGGTTTCGTCTTCAGCTGGGACCGGGCGATGTACTCGCTCCTCACGTATTTTATCGCGTTCAAGACGATTGATGTCGTCTTGGAAGGGATCGATCAGTCGAAGGCGGCGTGGATCATCACGAACGCACCGGAAGAAATCGGTCAGGCGATCATGGACCGGCTCGGTCGAGGCGTGACGTATCTCCACGGAGAAGGGGCCTACACCGGGGACGGGAAGAAGGTCGTCTTCACGGTCATCAGCCGACTCGAGGAGACGAAATTAAAAGACATCCTCGACGACTATGACGAGAAAGCGTTCCTCGCCATCGGCAACATTCACGACGTCCGGGGCGGACAGTTCAAGAAGAAAAACATTCACTAAACGTGAAATCCCCTATAACCGCTGGACACCATTCGCCAACGGTTATAGGGGATTTTTTAGGCGAAGCGGACCTGGTCCCGTCCATTCCGTTTCGCATCATATAAAGCCTCGTCCGCTCGTTCGAACACGACCATGCTCGGTTCGTGCCCGGCGACCGCGGCACCAATCGAGACGGTCATGGGGATGACCTCGCCCTGACATTCGAACGTCGTGTGGCGCACCGTCTCAACTAATGATTCGGCCACTTCTTTCGCCTGTTCACACCCTTCAATCACGAGCAAGAACTCCTCCCCGCCGTAACGACCGACGAACCCGCCCGGCGGACAGTGCCGTTCGAGCGTCTGACCGATATGTCGGAGCGCGGCGTCTCCTGCCAGATGACCAAATGTATCGTTCAACTGCTTGAAGTGATCGACATCGATGACGAGTAACGTCCATGGCTTCCCGGACATCTCCAAATCGTTCATCTGTTCGAGCGTCCGGTAACGGTTCGGGAGTCCCGTCAATTCATCGACGGTCGCCCGATGCGTATGCAGGAGGAACATCCATAGATGCGTCTCGAGCTTCTTCGCCCCCCAGTAACAAAGCCACGCCCCGAGCGACAGCATAAGGAAGTACGGGATGAAGACGTTCACGAACACCATCGTATCCACACTGCCGGTCACACGAATCAAGACGAGGAGCGCACCGAATCCGACATAGACGGCATATCCTCGTGATCGATGCATCGGGACACGAGAGAGGAGAAGCGAAAAGATGTAAAAAACGACGAACATGAGAATCGAATCGACGAACGGTGCACTCATCCCATGCAGCGTCATGCGTCCGATAAAGATGAGCGCGAGCGTGACGACTGCACCGAACGGTCCGGCGTACGTTGCCGACAAGGCAATCGGGATGAGACGGAGATCAATCCTCGCATCGCCAAGCTCGATGGCGTTTAAGGTCAGCAAAATCGCCGTCAATCCGTTCGATACCCCGAACCAAAAACGGACGAACAGCGGGGAGGACGGTTGAATCGGCAAGAGCGTCCGCATCACATAGAACGTGAGCGACATGAGTAAAAAGATGATACTGATATTAATAAAAAACTGGTTGATGACCGTTCCCATCGATTCGCCTCCTTCCCTTTCCGTTTCCATCCTATCCCAACTAGGTGAAAAATGTCACCCTTACATTCTATATTTACAAAAAAAGTCGAAAGCTCACGCTTCCGACTGCTTCTTAATCATTTGTTTCATCAAGTTGGCACTGTTCCGTGCCGACTCATTCTCTTCTTGCATCTGAATGTACACTTCATGTCGATGGATATCGATATGGCGCGGGGCATCGATGCCGAGTTTCACCTGGTCACCCTCGATGGCGAGCACCGTGAGCGTCACGTCGTCCCCGATATGGATCGCCTCGCCTTGTTTTCGTTTCAATACGAGCATCAGCGCACCTCCGCCTTCGTGCCGCCGAGCGGATAACGGGCCGGGTAGGCATCATCTAAGATGACTTGCTTCCCGCGACGTTCCTTCGTCTCGATGACGATCGGTGCCTTCAAGTTGAGCGTCGATGCGTCGAACGGCTCACGAAGCGTGACAATCGAGTAGACAGAGACGTGTTCCGCTTCTGCGATCCCGAGCTGGTCCTTCGCCCCGTCCGACAGTTCGAACGAATAGTCCGCCTTATGCCAGAACGGATTCGTCACGACGAACGCGCACGCCTTCTCTTCGATCGACTGGAGCGACCAAAATGGCAGCTCTTCCCCGTATGGAATCAACACGAACGTCTTCGAGTCCGGGAATCCTGGAATCTCACTGACGAACGAGATCGTCTCCGCTTCATTTATTTCAATCTTGCCAAAGTAGTCTGTTTCAATGAACATGGATTGTCCTCACTTTCAACGCGTTTCATCATACATCCCACCGACCGGCCACATCTCGAGCGATGCCTGTTGACGGAGAGAAATGTCCGTCGTCCATGGCGTGAACGAGATGTCTGCCGGTGTGAGTGATACATCAATCTGTGGCGGTGTGATATTCCATTCGATTTTCACATCCGCCGGCGTATACGTCAACTTGACACGGTCGATCGATTTCGGCATATAGCCCATCTCGACGATCGGATACGGGTCGTTCACTTTCTCTGCCGCCATCGAGGCAATCGGGTTGCCATTCTCGATTCGCATCATGCGGTCCCCTTCACGGGCGATGTTCATCATCGCCTCGCGGGCCCCTTGTTCCCCCATCTGTCCGAACGACTTACCGAGTTCGAGCGCCCCTTTCAGGTTACTCTCACTCCGTGCTACCGAAGAGTCGATTTCAAGTTTCCCTTGAGTCGTCTGTTGCGTCATCTCGGCTTTCCCTTGCTGCATCGACATGTCCGCCCGACCTTGACGCATCTCGAGCACCGGTCGGTTCGAGGTCATCTGGATGGCAGCAAACGTTTGCCGCATCTCAAGTCTCGCGAGATTCATGACCGATTACCGGAGGAAGTCAAGGAGCGTCGGTTGGATGATCCGAGCCCCGGCCGAGAGTGCGGCGCGGTGTACCGTCTCATGCGACTTCAACTCCATGATGACTTTCTCGACGTCGATGTCTTCGTTGTCGGACATAATCGTCTTCGCGATAATTTCGTGGTCTTGTAGACGATTGTCGACGAGCTCCAAACGGTTCGCCCGGGCACCGAGCTCAGACCGCTCCGTGATCAAGTTCTGTCCAATCGTATCAAGTGTCTCAAGCTGGGCCGATAAATCGGCTCCACCCGTAGTCTCATCGGCGAGCAAGCCACTCAGCTGCTTCAATCCTTCGAATAGCTCACGTCCGAAGACGGTCTCCGGCTGCATGTTCACTTGCATCGTGATCCCTTTTGAGACTTCGAATTCGATTTTCCCGCTCGCCGTCGGAGGACCGTCCGTTCCATAAATCGACTCGAGCGTCGCCCCTGGCGCCTTGATCTGTTTTCGTCCCGTTATAAATATACTTCTCGCCCGCCTTCGAGTTGGCGAGTGAGCCGATATGTTCGATCAACTGGTCGACCTCACTCTTGATGATTGCGCGCTGTGACGACTCGTACGTGTCGTTCGCGGCTTGCGTCGTCAATTCCCGAATCCGTTTGACGGCTTCGGTGACCTCGTTCAAGGTCGAGTCCGTCATGTCCATCCAGCTCGTCGCCTCGCTGACGTTGCGACGGAACTGGTCGACTTCCCGTACCTCGGTCCGGTATCGGATCCCTTGCATCGCGACGACCGGGTCCTCCGATGCCTTTTGAATCCGCTTCCCGCTGATCAGTTGTTCCTGGACGCGGGCGAGCGTGTTATAGCTACTCGATAAGTGTTTCAAGTTCGTCTGTGTGAGCATCGTCTGTGTGACACGCATCAGTCATTACCTCCCAACGACACCCATGCCGTTAATGATTTTGTCGAGCATCTCGTCGACGGCCGTGATGTTCCGTGCCGCCGCATTATATGCATGTTGATATTGGATCATCATCGTCATCTCTTCATCGAGCGACACCGCGCTCACCGACTGGCGGCGCTGGTCCGAGCTACTCAAAAGGGCGAACGTGCTCTTCGCGAGGTTCGCGTTCTGGCTCGCCTCGACCGCCATGTTCCCGATGACGTTCTGATAGTACTTCCCGATCGATGTCGTCGTCTTGGCCGACCCGGCAAAGCTGAGCGCCATCTCTTTCAGACGCGCGAGTTCGAGTGCCCCGCTCCCGTCCCCGATATTGCCGTCTTTTGAAGCGGCGATCAAGTCAAGGTTACTCATGAACGTCTCGTTCACTTCGATGTTCGACGCTTTGATGTCGGTGTTCGTGTTCGTTCCTGAATTCACGAAGAAATCGTTTCGCCCGTCCGTCCCTGATGCATCTTTGTTCGTCATGTGTGCATTGTTGAATGCCGTCGCAAACACGCTCGCCATCTCGTCTAAGTCTTTGAGCATCTTCGTATACGCCCCGTCCGCCGCTTCAGGACCTGATTGGCTTCCGTACATCTCAACGAGTGCTCGTAATTTGCCGTTCGGCATGTCTTGGAGCGTCATCGTCTCAGATGTCGCAGCATCTGCCGCGCGATACGCCGACTCGGTCATTTCCCCGACGCCACCCGTGATGCCATCGACCAATTTGATCGGATTCGGATTTCCTGGCACGGTGATTTGGATGTCGATTCGTCCTTCTGCGACACGTTGCGAGTTCCCACGCGTCTCCCCGTTCAAGTAATCGACAGGTACACGCTCGAACTCGATATATTGCGAGAGCTCGTCCATGTAACGGTCGCGCTCGTCATATAGTTCGTTCGGCAAGACGCCAAGTGGTTCCGCGTCCCCGATTTGACGGTTCACGTTATTGATCTTCGTCAACAGGTCGTTGATCTTTTTCGATACAACGCCCGCTTCCGCTTTCAAGTCGTCTTGTACTTTCGTCAGCGACGAAGACATGTAGTTGAACGTCTCGGTGAGCGTCATCGCCCGCTGGCGGACGACGCTTCGTGCGCCCGTATCGTCCGGGTTGACCGACAAGTCCTGAAGGGATGCCCAGAACAAGTCGAGCGACTTGGCGAGGCCGTTTTCAGACGGTTCGTTGATGATGTCCTCCATCCGACCGAACGCCGCTTCTTTCGTCGCATAGAACGCGTTCTTCACCGACTCGTCGCGATACTGTTGGTCGATCATGAGATCGCGAATCCGGGCGAGCGTTTCCCCGCGTACCCCGGTCCCGAATTGTCCGGCTTTCGTGCCACCGAAGTTGACCGAGAGCTGTTCCGTCATCCCGAGGGTGAGGCGTTGGCGTGAATAGCCAGGGTTTGAGGCGTTCGCCACGTTGTTCCCCGTCGCCTGTAACGCCCATTGGTGTGTCGTCAGGCTGCGGCGCGCCGTCTCTAGTCCCATAAATGTTGAACCCATTCTGTACTTCCTCCTTAAGCGGCGCGCCGTCTCTAGTCCCATAAATGTTGAACCCATTCTGTACTTCCTCCTTAAACGTCCCGGCTGAACGAGCGCGTTTCAAACGCCTGTTGTCCGTATGTGAAATCATCTGCTTCTGGCAAGAGCATATCCAAGTGCCAGGTAATATAACGAAGGGACTGTTCGAGAAGCGATGCGTTCAATTCGTTCTGACGCTTCAACTCGAACAAGACCGGTCTCAGTTTCTCTATCTCTTCATCGTCCAATTCATACGTCCCTTGAAGTCGTTCCGCTTCTTTTTGTGAGATTTGTCGGACGAGTTTCGCCTCTTCTTTGACGAGCGCGCTAAAAGCGGCCATGTCATTTTGGACGAGCAGCTGTTCTTTTGTATAGGCCAATTCGAGTAAACGTTTATGTAATGTGAGCATGAGTCTCTCCTTTTTCCAAAAAAAGAGCCGACTAAAGAAAGGGGTACCCCTTATTTAGTCAGCTTCCGTGCCGTGTTATTCAGTGCGAAGGCCTCAAACGGACCTCGCTTCCATTCATCCTTGTAGAAAGCGTTTGGCGATTTCACGCGCGTCCCGTGAATACGCGCCCGCATCAATCTCTGCTTTCAAAGCGTCGATTTTTGCGAGACGGTCCGGATGTTTCACCGGTTCTTCAAACCGGGCGCGGGCTTCCGCCGAGATTGACAATTGGTCCGTTTGGCGTGATGGCGCGGGCTTCGGCTCGACTTGCGTTTTCTTTTCATAAGTGTTCGGTAAATGTACCCACTTGGCTGAATCGATGCGCATGCGTCTTCCCCCTCTTCATGATGTTAATCCAAACGATAAGCGCGAGCACTTGACGACTTCGTCAAGCTCTCTTGTAGACTAGACAGTTCCTTCTGCATATCTCTCTGGCAGTTCGAACAGACTTTCCCTTCGTTCGTTGGTTGACCACAACGTACGCAGCCGACGAGGAGTTCCGGGTTGTCCTTGATGATCAGGCGTCCTTCATGGATATATCGCGTGATATCAAGTTCCGACACACCCGTCGCTTCGACGAGGGCGCCGATGTTCGTTGATTTGTTTTCTGGTTCACGAATGAAGTCACGGACTTTCAAGAAGTTTTGGAAGTCGACTTCACTACATGATGGGCAATAAGGCGAGCGACCTTGTTTCATAAACAAGCGTCCGCACATTTGGCAAGATGCTGCATCCATTGGTTTCACCTCTGCCTTTTATATCGGACGCGTTTTTGATTTGTTTAGCGCCCGAAATAAGCAAATCGCAGAAACTTCTGTCGCACCTGCCTGCCGCAGTGAAAATGCCGCCTGATGGAGCGTCGTCCCTGTCGTATAAACGTCGTCTACAAGAATGATTTTCCCATATTTCACTGAAGTTGGTACAGTGAAAGGATTCGTTCGGTGTCGTCTTTCTTCTTTCCCGAGTTCGCGTTGACTCGAAACCTCGGTTTTCTCGATCAGTTGCCGGGTCGGACCAACCTTTCGTGCGAGCACCTCCGCTTGATTGAAGCGACGCGACCTGTGTCGTTCGTCACTGAGCGGGACGGGCACATATGTCGCACCAGGTTCTCGCAGTGCCCGAAGTCTTGGTGCGACCGATGCGGCGATGACGACGTCGCCACTGAATTTGAAGCGATGTAGCCACTCGATTCCCGCCTCGTCATAGGCGTACAGGCAACGGACGGTCAAATCAGAGCCGAGCGCGAGCCAGCGGACGCAATCTGAGCACGTCTCCCCCGTCTCGTTCGGTTGACCACAGCGCGGACAGCCTGTCCCGAGCGGCGTCAGTCCGTCCTCACATGACGGGCACACCCAGTCGCGTCGCCATAACGTGGCCGGTGTCCACGGGACGGTCATCGGTTGGTGACAGAGAAGACATTTCATCGACTGTTCGCCTTCACGATCGCCCGGATGGCGAGATCTTGCCGAAACGTCCGTTCATGATAAAAGAAACAGACCTCGCCTGTCGGCGCATCCGGCTTTCGTCCGGCCCGTCCTGCCATTTGGATGAGCCCTCGTGTCGTGAAGAGCCGATGTTCGCTCTCAAGCACCCCGACCTGCACGTCCCGGACCGTCATCCCCCGCTCCCAGATCGATGTCGCGAGGACGATTCCCTTTGTCTCTTGAAGCTCGTGAAGCGCGTCGGTCCGCTCCTCGGTCTCGGCCGATACCGTCCGACATGTAAACCCTGCTTCTTCTAACGTTTTGCGATATCGCTCGAGGTGAGGCTTTGTCGGCACGAACAAGAGACGCGGTTTTGCGGCGTGACGTCGACAGAAGTCGAAAACCCGTTCGTCCGACTGTTTGACGAGTGTCGGCACCGGCAAATCGAATCCGTGATAGCGACGGGACAGATGCACCGTCGAAACCATCTGTTGCCATACGGTCGGGGTCGCTGTGATGAAGACAAACACCCCTTTCCCGACCCGATAGATGGTGCGCCATAACGTCATGTCAAAAGCGAACGGGAAGGCATCGGACTCATCGATGAGGACATAATCGAATACGTCTCGTAGATTCAATAATAACGGTGCGGTCGCCACCGTGATCATCCCGATGAAATCTTTCTCCCCACCCCCGTACCGTCTCGTGACGGGCACGGTGAATGCTTGTTCGAGCCGTTCGACCCATTCGATGGCGACATCTTTCCTCGGGGACACGATCAATATCCGCTTCCCTTCATTGACGACCTGCTCGATCACCGGGAACGTCATCTCGGTCTTCCCGGCGCCACACACCGCATGGACGAGACCGGTCTTCCGTTCGTCCCACCATGTGAGTAACTGACTTGTGACCCGCATTTGGGCTGGTGCGAGCTCGAACGGCATCGTCAATTCGGTCGTTTCGAGTGGTGTCGTGATGTCCCGTTCTTGTAGGAAATCACATCGGCAGATACGTCCAAGATAAAGACAGTTCCGACAGTAGGCACACGAACCGTGATGACAAGTAAACGTTCGGACGTCCGTGCTGAGACAGCGTTGGCAGATGCCAAAACGGATGGCGCGCGTCCCATTTGATGCGACGATGAGCTCCCCCATATCTCTTTGCTCCTTTTTCCTTTCACGCTAACAATACACACATGTGCGTGCGAATCCTCTTGATGTACAAAACCCTTCCGCAATCGTTCTTTTGACGGATGACGCTTCCGTATTTTATCCGTTATGATTATGGGAAAAATAGACTAAATTGTGAGGACGTGGAATGAATGAGACGATTCATTGGTTCTTTGGTTGGAATAGGTTTGATCTTATACGGTAGCTTCACACTGCTCTCTCATTTTTTGTTCGGTCATCCGAAAGACGAACAGTTCGTTCGCCAAGTCGCTGCCACGTATCTCGAGAATCACCACCGCGATCAATCTCTCGAAATCACGAGCGCCACTAGAATGATGTGGGGAAGTGACCTTTATCTCCTCACCATCGATTCCGACACGAGCATCGACACACATTTTGAATTGCACATTACGACGGATGGTGACATCACGTTCAATGATTATGCGAACGTCACCTCTGGAGTGAATACGTTCGACCGGATCCATGATGCGTATCG
>NZ_JAPEHX010000078.1:0-11825 GCF_028823655.1 Exiguobacterium sp. B2(2022)
CCGCCATGTTGTTATACAGTAATAATATACTGAATATGCTCCATACTGTCAAGGGAAATTCCTTTCCATTAAAAAGAAAAACACTCCAACATGTAGTTGGAGTGCCTCATCTTTATACCGTCACTTCGTTTGCATCTTCGAGCGTGATTTCTGTGATGTTCATGGCATGGTCACCGATGCGCTCAAGGTTTGAGAGCATGTCGACGAAGAACATACCTGCTTGTCCATCACAAGCACCCGTGTTCAAACGAACAACGTGGTTTTTACGGAATTGACGCTCGAGCATGTCGAGTTTCGCTTCCATTTCGATGACTTTACGTGCTTCGACCATGTCACCGCTCGCTAATGTCTGAAGTGATTTCTCTAACGTTTCGCGTGTGAGGTCATACATTTCAGTCAATTCTTTTTGAGCATCTGCTGAAAGTGTCACTTTCGTAGCAGTCTTATAGTCAATCAACTCAATGATGTTTTCAACGTGGTCACCGATACGTTCGATGTCGTTGATCGCATGCATGAGTGTCTTGTGTTCTTGTGATTCTTGCTCAGTCAAATCAACCGCAGCCAATTTAACGAGGTAATCTGTGATTTTCGCATTCAACGAGTTTAACGCTTCTTCGATGTGCGCAGACTTTTCAGAGTGCTTCTTATCTCCTGTTGTCAAATAGTTACGCGCTTCGTCGAGACCAAGTTTTGCGAAATCGCCCATACGGATGACTTCGTATTTCGCTTGCTCCACTGCAATCGAAGGAGATTGCTGAATGAAGATTGGGTCCAAGTGCTGTGCTTTCGTATCGACGATTGAATCTTCACCAGGCACCAATTTCGTCACGATCCAAGCAATCGTTCCAATGAACCAGAACTGAATCAACGTGTTGACGATGTTAAACGTACCGTGGGCGAATGCAATTTGCATCTTGTCTTCAATTGCCAAGAAGTCTGTAATCCAATAAATATAGTTTGTGAACGGAATCAACAAAATCATGAAGATCGTCGTTCCGATTAAGTTAAAGATAACGTGTGCTGCAGCTGCGCGACGTGCGGCAACCGATGCACCGATTGATGCTAAAATGGCAGTGATTGTCGTACCAATGTTGTCACCAAACAATACTGGAAGAGCGGCATCCAAGTCGATTGAACCACCTGCATAGAGCTCTTGCAAAATTCCGATTGTTGCAGAAGATGACTGGACGATAACTGTAAATACTGTACCGACGATGACACCGAGGAACGGATTGTCACTCATTGATTGCGTCAAGTCGATGAAATACTCACTTGAGCGGAGCGGACGCATGCCGTCTCCCATCAACTCAAGACCGTAGAACAATGCACCAAGTCCAAAGATGACTTGTCCAAGATGTTGGTAACGCTCTTTCTTAAAGAAGAAGAGTAAGACTGCACCGATTGCAATCATCGGCAGTGAATACTCACCGACATCGAATCCGATGATAAATGCCGTCACCGTTGTACCGATGTTTGCCCCCATGATGACCCCAATCGCTTGACGGAGTGTCATAAAGCCGGCGCTAACAAGTCCGACCGTAATAACGGTTGTACCTGAAGAAGATTGAATCAATACAGTAACGATAATCCCGGCGAGTACACCAAGGAATGGATTCGTTGTATACTTATCTAGGATGTCGCGCAGGCGATTCCCTGCAGACTTTTGGAGTCCGTCTCCCATCGATTTGATCCCGAAGAGGAAGATCCCTAAACCTCCAAAAAACATGAATAACATTTCTTGCAAATTGTATTCCACGATTTTTGTACTCCTTTTAATTAAGAATTGGTTGGATTTGCTTGGTTTTTAATGCCCTACTCATTATGCCTTCATCGGCATCTTCATGTAAACACGTTTTATGTAAAAGTTTTATTAAAACACTGTACTAATTTTAATGATTTTATGGATGTTGTAATATAACAGATTGGAGTTTTTTAGCATGTTGTCCACCATTTTTACGTTTATTCGAACGAGCGTAGTGCCGTCAAAACGAGCCCTCCGTCTCCGCCTCGCTCCGCTTCACGCCTATATGGGAGCCACTTTTGTGTTGACGTTACTCATTACCGTCTTGGACTTTATTGTGATTCGTCCTGACTTTTTCATTCCGATGTGGCTCTTCTTACACGGATTCGCCATCTTCTTTTTCTATTTAATCTGGGTCGCCTTCATGGCTTTATATGTTCAATTATTTACAAGAGTCTATTCCAAAAACATGTGGGCTTACCGCCAAGCTTGGCCATACGCAGTGTCGATGACACTCGTTCCAACAATTTTATTAGTGATTTTGTATCACATAAACCCTTCTTTGATATCGATTGGCTTTGTGATTGGACTTTTATATATCACTTATCCATTAACAAAAGTACCTCAAAAAAAACAACGACTCGTCGTTGTTTTTTATTTTGGTGAAAGATCCTCAAGCGTTCGATTTAACGCTTCGCTTTGGTCTTCTAAATCTGCGCCCGCAGATCGTAAGGCAGATTGAACGTGTGACCACCGATCGACTCCCTCGCTCAGCTCTCTCAATTTTTGTTCAAGTAACGAACTGATTTCTCGTAGTTGCTCATTTGATTCGATTAATTGTAAAAGCTGTCTACCTGTGTGTGAGGTATGATCCGTAATGGTTTGAAACTCACCTAACTGCACTTTGATTTCGTGATCGATCGTTCCGATTCCGCTCTCTACTCGTGAAACGGCATCTTTTAATCCATGCACTTGATTGATAAAATCATTGACTTCCCCTAACAAATCCTTTCGCTCCTCGTTCAGCGCTTCGATTGCATGTACCGCGAGAAGTGTCGCTTCATTTGTCATTTTCGCTAAGTTCCCCACCTCACTGGCAACAACGGCAAATCCTTTCCCATGCTCGCCCGCTCTTGCCGCTTCGATTGATGCGTTTAGCGATAACATCTTTGTGGCTGCCGAAACCGAGAGGATACTCTTCAGCGCTTCATCCGCTTTTGACGAGTTGGCTTCGCTTTCGATTAGTTTTTGCTGAATATTCCCCACTTGGTGTTCAACATACTCACTGGCGTTTTTGACAGAAGAAAATGTTTCAAGTTCTTCATGTAAAATGGACTTCAAGCGATTCCCCCGTTCATCGACACTTTCCATTTGACGTCCAAGCATTTCGATTTGTTCGGTCACTTCCTTCATTTTTGATGTAGAGTCGCTCGTTACCGTTTGATACGAATCACTCGTATGTTCTACAGTGGTTGCGACTTCTTGGAACTGTTCCACTTGATGATGACTATTCATCAATTCCCGTTTAAAGACAGGAAGACTTTGATGGAACGCATTTGCCGTCTTCCCCATCATTTCCATAGATTGATTCCATAAATGAATGAATATATTGAACTCGGTTTCGAGAATATGAATCTCCTTTGATTTTGCTCCGAGTGACACATCATCGAATCGGCGCGATTCTACGGCATAACGCAATGAATTGGCAAGTATACTCAACGGTCTGACTTCGCGCTGAATCAATCGTGTAAATAGGATTGCCATCCCGATCATCGAAATCAATAAGATATAAATGATCAATCGTCGTAGCTCATTCATCGGACCAAGTGTCGATTCTTTCGTTACGACGAGAACATAATCCGCTTTCAACTCAGGAATGGAGATAGATGCCATTAAGTATCGCTCCGTTTCTGTCACTTCCGGTTTCGTCTTCGATGCGACTTTCTCCAGGGTTTCTGTTCTCTCCATCCCTTTTGGTCCACTCAATTGCTCAATAGACTGTCCACGCACTAAAAATTGTGCGGCTTCGAATTCATCCCCCGATAGAATAGAAGCTTGTTGCATATAAGTAGATTTTAATGAACGATTCAGTTGCTTCTCGTTTGCAACATATGCACTGTAGGACGTCTTCACCGATTCGCGCATGACCGTAACTTCTCGCATGAGGCGTTGCTCGATTTCTGCGGATAATAATTGTTCAGATTTCAGGGCGAACCAACTGAAGGTCGTGATAAAGACAAGTAAAATAATCGGCATGAGTGTCCATTGAAGACGGTGTGCCATTTTAAAATGACGATTCGGTCGATTATTTCGTCGCGTTTTCTTCCTTCGATTCCGTTTGAAGCTCCATTTCATATAATGCCACCTCTTTTTTTATTCTCGTCTATATATCGGTCCTGAGACGGTGGAAAATTATGAAGTAAATGTTAAGATAGCGTTAGAGTTTGTAAAGAGCACATATCCGTTACGCATCCTAGATGCTTTTTCACATTCTTTTCGTTATGATAATGAAGAAACCTTATTTTCTTAAATCGATTGGAATCTTTCCAAAAGAAGGAGATTACGTATATGTCAGAAATTTTGCATCGTTCATTAACTCGTCCGATTCGTGTCGGTAACTTGATTATCGGAGGATCGAACGAAGTCGTCATTCAATCTATGACTACAACAAAAACTCACGACGTCGAGGCGACAGTCGCCGAGATTAAGCGTCTAGAAGAGGCTGGGTGTCAAGTTGTTCGCGTGGCATGTCCAGACGAACGTGCAGCTGACGCACTCGCTGAAATCAAGAGCCGTATTAACATCCCGCTCGTTGTCGATATTCACTTCGACTACAAGCTTGCCCTAAAAGCCATCGAAAGTGGTGTCGATAAAATTCGAATCAACCCAGGTAACATAGGGCGCCGTGAAAAAGTAGAAGCTGTCGTAAACGCCGCGAAGGCAAAAGGAATCCCGATTCGAATCGGTGTCAATGCCGGGTCACTCGAGAAACAATTCCTTGAAAAGTATGGTTACCCGACTGCACAAGGAATGGTAGAGAGTGCGATGCACCACGTGAAAATTCTCGAAGATCTCGGATTCTATAACACAATCATTTCTCTCAAAGCTTCTGACGTGAACTTGGCGCTTGAAGCGTATACGCTCGCTGCGAAGACGTTTGATTACCCGCTCCATGTCGGGATCACAGAATCAGGTCCACTTTTCTCTGGTTCACTTAAATCAGCGGCAGGACTTGGCGCGATCCTCTCACTCGGAATCGGTTCAACTGTTCGCGTCTCGCTCTCAGATGACCCGGTAGAAGAAGTGAAAGTTGCGAAAGAAGTGCTCAAGTCATTCGGTCTTGCAGCGAACGCCGCAACGCTTATTTCTTGTCCGACGTGTGGGCGTATCGAAATCGATTTGATCTCGATTGCAAAAGAAGTAGAAGAATATATTCAAAATATTAACGTCAACATCAAAGTCGCTGTTCTCGGTTGCGCGGTAAACGGTCCTGGTGAAGCACGTGAGGCTGACATCGGTATCGCCGGTGCCCGCAATGAAGGTCTTCTTTTCCGCCACGGTAAGATTATCCGTAAAGTTCCTGAAGCCACGATGGTTGAGGAATTGAAAAAAGAAATCGACGCCATTGCTGCTGAGAAGATGGCTGAACGCGAGCGTGAAGAACAAGAGCTTGCTAATCAATCAAATTAATGAATCACCTTACCCGCACGGTTGCAACCGTGCGGGTTTTTGATAGAATAGAGGGCATGTGAGGAGGAGTGATGAGATGCGAATCGGTATTGATTTAGATGGGACCGTAACAGACCCTAGAAGTTGCTTTATATATATGAATGAATCACTTGGTTACTCCATTGACTATCATCGTGCGACAGAGTATGAACTGCATACGTATACCACGATGGAACAGCATGAGTTTTGGAAGTTTATGATTGAAGAAGGACATGAGGAAGCAATCTATCGTCGTTCCCTTCCCCATTCCGATGTATTGGACGTATTATGGAAGTTGAAACAACAACATCACCTTCACTACGTCACTGCAAGGAGCGAAGCGGTTCGTCCTGTTACAGAAGAATGGATTACGAGTCACCGACTTCCACTCGATTCGCTCGTGATGACCGGATCACACGATAAAATCAATGTCGTCAAAGACTTGTCACTCGAATTATTCATGGAGGACCGTTATGAGAATGCGGTATCCATCCACGAAGAAACGTCTATCCCTGTCCTATTGTTCGATGCACCTTACAATCGGAAAGTGCTACCTGAAGGTGTGACACGCATCTCAACATGGCGTGAAGCACATCATCAGATTGCGCATATCGAAAAACAAATGGTTCTTAACCAACGCTAAAAGGCACTCCCGTTCAGCTAACGGGAGTGCCTTATTTAATTAGATGCGGCCGAGTTCTTCAATCACGTCGCTTGCGAGTACACTTGCTGGATGAATCGTTTGACTGATCGATTTGGCTGCGAGTGCGTGCCAAAGCACTGCTTGTTCATTTGGTGACCATGACCTATCTTCTCTCGCCCATAAAGCGAGCAAAATTCCTGTCAACACGTCGCCGCTCCCTCCTTTGGCTAAGGCAGAGGCTTCCACTGTATTGGCCGCGCCTGTTCCGTCTGGTGCCACGATGAGGGTATAGGTTCCTTTTAAAATCAGATGGACACGGTGCTCTATTGCAAATTCGGCAGCAATGGTGAAACGGTCACTTTCAATTTCTTCAACTGATCGACCTGTCAATTTAGAAAATTCACCAGGGTGCGGCGTGAGGATGAGCGGTCCTCGTGCTTCAAGTCGCTTCGTCGATAGTGCGCCCGCGTCAACGATGACGGGGCACGATTGCCGAGTCACTTGTTGCCAAATCAAGTCCAAACCCTCACCTTCCACCATTCCAGGACCGATTGCAATCGCGTCGTATGTTCTTTCCAAGAGATCCGTATGCTGGTCGTACATCGCTTCAGGTAACGTCGAAATGAGAGGACTCGCTTCCCTTGGGATCGAGAGGTTTAACAAACCAATCCCTGAGCGAAGTGCTGCGCGGCCCGCCATAAATGGGGCTCCGAGGAGATGACGACTCCCCCCAATCAATATGCCGTGCCCATAATCCGTTTTATGACTGAATCGGTCTCTCTTTAAAAGCGATTGATCAAAATCAGATTCAGTCAATACGTTCCAGGTCGATGTATGCGGGAGCCCGATATCGATTCGTTCGAGATTCCCAAAATAAGGTGCAGTGCGGTTTAAAAAAGCTGTCCGCTTATAGCCATGTAAAGAATAAGTACGGGTCGCCTGAACAGCCAGGCCATCAAACTCACGAGCATGGTCACTCGGCATACCGGAAGGGATGTCAATCGACAATACCTCTGCCGGTTGTTCATTGATCCATTCAATGACGTCTCTCGCTTTTCCTGAGACCGGTCCTGAGAGTCCGACACCGAACAACGCATCGATGATGACTTCCGTAGCAATCGGTTGCTCAATGATGTGAACGAATGATGCCGCATAAGTCGCGTGCGTCGATGCCGCCTCCGATTTACTTTCACCTAGTGGTGACCAAACGCTCACATCATGGCCTTTCATCGCCAGTTCTCTCGCGACAACCCATCCGTCTCCGCCGTTATTGCCTTTCCCACAAATCACTAAAATCGTTGAAGAGGAATCGATCTGCATCTTCGGAACGATTGCCGAAGCCGCTCGTTCCATCAATACTGCCTCAGGCATTCCGTTTTGAATGGCGGTTTGATCGATTTGTTTGATTTCTTTCGCTGTGTAAATCATTTATCTTCCCCCTTTCGATACAAAAAAGGGATTGAATCAATTCAATCCCTTTTGCTTACATTCTTTACAATACCCATATATCTCAAATTTATGATCGACCACTTCGAATTCAGGATCCACTGTTTCTACAAAACGCATCG
Source organism: Exiguobacterium sp. B2(2022) (assembly GCF_028823655.1). Classification (NCBI taxonomy): domain Bacteria; kingdom Bacillati; phylum Bacillota; class Bacilli; order Caryophanales; genus Exiguobacterium; species Exiguobacterium sp. B2(2022). Next base: position 7,661 of record NZ_JAPEHX010000078.1, read on the forward strand.
GACACAAATCGAGTAGTTTTGTCTTTCCGCAACTTCGACAAATCAAATGGTGATGATGGTGCGATGCGCTACATGTGACGCGAAACGACTTTTCACCTTCAAGCTCTGTCGCTTCGAGTAGCCCTTCCTCAGCAAAAGATTTGAGGTTTCGATAAACCGTATCAAAACTCATCGTCGGATGCTTATCCCGCATATACTCCAGTACGTCTTTAGCACTGACGTAGCGATCTTCTTCAGAGAGAAAGGCGTACATCTCAAGACGTTTCGGCGTAACTTTTAAAGAAGATGCACGAAGACGATTCAATTGCTCAGTCTCATTCATGTTGTACCTCCTTTTTCCTGAAACTCATCACTTTTTCAAGAATCATGACACCCGCCAAGATGCCGACCGCGATCAACACGATGACTCCACCTGGTGCGACATCAAGGTCGTAAGCGAGGACAAGTCCACCGATTGTCGCAACTTCCCCAAAGATGATTGACCAAAGGATTGTCTGTTTGAAACTTGAAGTGAAACGCAACGCCGCTGCGACAGGTAGCGTAATCAAACTTGATACAAGAAGCGTCCCAACGATTCGCATACTGACAGCGATGACAAGTGCCACAATGAACATGAATAACATATGGAGCATTGTGCTCGGAAGTCCCGAGACTTTCGCTTGTTCTTCATCAAATGACAAGAACAATAACTGTTTATAGAAGATAAAGATTACAAGGACCGTTAAGATCGCCACACTGACAATCAATGTGATATCTGACTGACTCACTGCGGAGATTGATCCGAATAATAACGTCGACAAATCCACGGAGAATCCTCTTGAGAGCGAGATGAAAATAGCACTCAGTCCCATCCCAGCTGACATCATGATAGGAATCGATAATTCTTGAAAGTGAACATATTTACTTCGTAACCAGTTGAGTCCGAGCGCCGCCAATACCGAAATCAACGTTCCCATATAGAGAGGATTGAGATCAGCGAATAAGGCGATGTATTGCCCGAGAAATAAGCTGAATGAAATACCGGCAAGCGTCATATGTGACAGGGCATCGGCAATCAAACTCATTCGTCTAACGACGATAAACGAACCGATGAGCGGTGCTGTGAACCCAATGACGAGCGCTGCAATGAACGCATAACGTAAAAAACTGTATGTCCAAAGGTCTGCAATCATGTTGTACCCTCATGGACAAGCACTTTCACGGGATATGGTTTAATGGATGATGCCAGTTCACCGAGCTCGCTATATTCTCGAAGACCACAATTACACGCCAAACGTCCCCGGTCGAGATGGACGACTTTCGTGACGAGGTCCGTCACGACGTTTAAATCATGGGTGACGAGGACGAACGTACACGTCGTATGTTCCCTGAGCATATGCAATACTTCATAAAAGTCTTGTAAGTGTTTCTGGTCCACACCAACCGTAGGCTCGTCTAAAATCAATAAGTCAGGCTGATTGACCATCGCCCGCGCGATAAAGACACGCTGTTGTTGCCCTCCTGACAAGTCCCCGATTTTACGATGGCGGAACTGCCACATATTGACCGTCTCAAGCGCATTTTGAATCGCTGCCTGATCTTCCATTTTTAGACGCTTGAATAAACCGAGGCGGCCATATCTCCCCATCGCCACAACTTCTTCAACAGTAACCGGGAATCCCGAGTTAAATGAAGCCGCTTTTTGGGAAACGTAACTGATACGAGACTTGTCTTTAAACTGCGAAATTGGCTTGCCGAACAGTTCAACGGATCCTTGTTGTGGTTGTAACAAACCAAGAATCGTTCGAATCAATGTCGACTTCCCAGAACCGTTTTCTCCAACGATGGCGACGAAGTCCCCTTGTCGAATATCAATCGAAACTTGTTGTAAGGCCGGTGTCCCATCATAGTAATAAGACACATCATTTAATTTGACGACGGATGCTGTCATCTAATCCCTTCTCTCATTTTATAAATCGTAATCATTTCTACTTTCTAGGCGTTTGTATTATACAGAATATCCGACACGCCTTCAAGCGAGACCGTTTTCGCCAATCAAAATGTTTTAAATTCACGTAAATCATATGTTCGTCCAAAACCTTGTCGATTACACTAAGGATATGAAGGGGATGGTTTTATGGAAAAGAAACTTGCAGTCATTGATATCGGATCCAACTCGATTCGGAATGTCATCTTTGAAGTCAATGAGGAAGGACAATATTTCGAGCGCTTAAACGTGAAAGAAGTAGCTCGTTTATCTAGTCATATTAGTGACTCGAATGAAATGACAGAGGACGGAATCGCTGCTTTGATCGATACGCTTCGGCATTTTAAAGAATTGAACGATTATCATACCGTTACTGATGTTCTTCCTGTCGCGACCGCGGCCATCCGAAACGCAAACAATTCGGATGATATCTTACAGCAAGTGAAAAACGCCACCGGTATGACGATTCGCTTGCTAAGTGATTATGAGGAAGCATTCTACGGGTACTCTGCCATTGTCAATTCGACGTATGTTGAAGACGGTTACTCTGTCGACATCGGTGGGGGATCAATGGAGGTCACCTATTTCCAGAATCGTGAGCTTGTCTTTTATCATAGCTTCCCGTTTGGTGCTGTCACCTTGACGAAAGAGTTCATGAAAGACGATACGATGACAAAAGACGAACGCAAAGCGTTGACCTCATACTTAAAGAAAGCATTTAAGGAAATCGAATGGTTAGAACCTCATGGTGTCCCGCTTGTCGGCGTCGGAGGGACAGCCCGTAACTTAGTTCGCGTCGAACAGACCATGTCGAATTTCCCACTTGAAGGAATCCATCAATATACGATTTCTTCCGATCAACTCGAAGAAGTCGTGGATGAGCTCGTCGGCATGTCGAGCAAGCAACTCGGGCGAATGGATGGACTGTCAAAAGATCGGGTCGACATCATCGCCCCGGCTGTCACAGCAATCGGTGAGCTTGCGAAATATTTGAAAGTTCCGGAATTCACGATGAGCAATAACGGACTTCGAGAAGGATTGTTCTATGAGAACTATTTACATGAGCATGATAAAGTGCGATTTGCTGATGTGAAAGAAGAAAGCTTTCGACATTTTGAAAAACAATATGATGTGAACCCGACCCGCCACCAACACTTGATTCGATTGGCTCGTCAGCTGTATACCGGACTGATTGAAGAGAAGGCCATCAAACCGAAACCGTTCGAACCAGGTCTACTCGAGGGTGCCTGTCGTCTCGCCTATGTTGGTGAATATATCGACCATAACAATAAGAGCGACCACACGTTCCATTTGATCACGACGAATGATTTTAAAGGGTTGAATAATGAAGACCGGCTCGCACTCGCGCTCGTTACATCATTTAAATCAAAACGCGTGTTAGAACAACATATCGAGGCCTTTCCGAAGTGGTTTGACCACAAATTGTTGAAGAGTCTTGAATTGCTCGGTTCAATTGTCAAACTTGTCGACGCACTTGATTTGACAGAGCGCCAAATCGTCACGGACATCCACGTCTCTAGCTCAAAAGATGGTCTTACACTCTCACTTGATACGAACGGGTCTGCCCGCTTTGAGTTACAACGAAGCACTCGACACAAAAAACACTTAGAACGCGCAATCGACCAATCGATTGAGATTCTCTTGAACGAGGAGGAATAAACATGCCCGACTATACGTACGAACATTTCAACAATCGGGAACTTAGCTGGCTCGACTTCAACGAACGTGTCCTCGAAGAAGCGGTGGACGATCGTAACCCGCTCATGGAACGCTTGAAGTTCCTAGCAATCTTCAGTTCAAACCTCGATGAGTTTTATATGGTTCGAGTCGGAGGTTTAAAAGATGAGGTGCTTGCAGGATTTAATCGTCCGGAAGACAAGACAGGACTCACTCCGAAGCAACAGATTAAAGCTATCTCGATGCGTGCTCAAGAACTTGTCGAGACACAATATGCGACGTATAAGAAAATCACGAAACAATTATCCAATCAAAACGTGCGTTTTTTGCGCACGAAACATTTGAACAAGTCACAGCAAGAGTTCGTGAAAGAGTATTTCCGTACACACGTCTTCCCGGTTCTCACACCGATTGCCGTCGACGCCTACCGTCCTTTCCCGATGTTGTTATCAAAATCATTAAATATTGCCGTCGAAATCGCTTCGAATGGAGAAGGGAAAA
>NZ_JAPEHX010000079.1:0-10624 GCF_028823655.1 Exiguobacterium sp. B2(2022)
ATCATGCGAGGTCGCATGATGAGTTTCATTTTTCATTCCACCCCAAACCGATACACCGTCCGCGAGTGATACAATTCACCCGGTTTCAGTTCGATCGAGGTCACGATGTCTGGATGATTCGGGGCGTCCGGGAACGCCTGGGCTTCGAGACAAATCGCGCTATGTTTTTGTCGGCCGTCGAGCGTCACCGGTGTCTCTTCACTGAGGAAGTTTCCTGTATAAACGACCATGACGGGTTGATTCGTCTCGACGGTCATCGTCCGTCCGCTCACCGGGTCGTGTAACTTCGTCTCCCCATCCTTCAAGATAAATGGGTGATCAAGTCCACCAGCCCGATCAATCGCCTCGTCTCCTGACTCGAGCGCCTCCCGGACCACTTTCCCGTCACGAAAATCAAACGGGGTCCCGCTCACATCCCGCAGCTCTCCTGTCGGCAGCGACTCTGTATCGAGCACCCCGACCGAATCAGCTGGTAGCGTCAGCTCATGGTCATGGATGGTCGGGCGTCCACCGAGATTGAAGTAGTTGTGATGGTTCAGGTTGACCCACGTCAGTTGGTCCGTTTCCGCCGTCATCGTGACAATCAGTTCATTGTCATCTGTCAGCTCATATAACACTTTGAAGAAGACGTTTCCGGGATATCCTTCTTCCCCGTCCGGACTCACATACGTGAACTGGATGCACTGCTCGTCGGCATCCATCTCCCAGTGTCGAGCCGTGATGCCTTTGTCGCCTCCATGAATATGATGAGGCGCCTCGCTTGGGGTCAAGGCGACACCATCGATTTCCGCGTCACGGATCCGTCCAGCGATCCGCCCAACGACCGATCCGAGATAGACTGGGTTTTCTAAGTATTGAGAGACGTCCCCATATTTCAAGATGACCGAGTCGAGATTGCCGTCTCGGTCCGGGGCCATCAGTTCCGTCATCGCACAGCCATAGTCGATGGCAGATAGTTTCATACCGTTGGTGTTTTGAATCGTCGCTTGTTTCACTCGTACAACCACCTTTAGTTCGTTTTCTCTCTCATTCCCGACCTTGGTGTTCCGTACTCCACTTTATCGACATGACTCAGGAGCGAACTGACGAACACATCAAACCGTTCCTGCCCCGTTTCCGTCTGTTTGAAGACTCCGGCGTCTTCGAGTCCTTTCACGAACTTGTCGACGACGGCTTGGTCGACGATTGTTTTCGGGTCGCCTGCCTTCTTCCGTAACGTATCCGACCATTCCTGGTGCATTGCTTCAACTTCGACATCCTCGCCCGCCACATAACGGACGACTTGTTCGAGTTCCGTCTTCAAGCGTGCCGGTAAGACGGCGAGTCCCATCACTTCGATCAAGCCGATATTCTCACGCTTGATGTGATGCACGTCAGCATGCGGGTGGAAGATTCCGTCCGGATGTGCCTCGCTCGTCCGGTTGTTCCGAAGGACGAGGTCGAGCTCATAGCGCCCGTCCCGTCGTCTCGCAATCGGAGTGACCGTGTTATGCGGGACGCCGTCCGTATACGGGATGACCTCACTCGATTCGTCCTCATAGTCACGCCAATAGCCAAGCAACTGATTCGCCAACATGACGAGCTGCTCTTGTTGACGGGAACGGAGACGGACCACGGAGAGTGGCCAGTAGAGCGTCTCAATCTCGACTTGGTCATAACGCTCCGAACGATACGTCGAGACGACTCGCGCATCGTCCATCGCAAACCGGTAGCGGCCGGCCTGGTAATGGTCGTGCGTCAAAATCGAACCGCCGACGATTGGCAAGTCCGCGTTCGACCCTGCGAAATAGTGCGGGAACTGCGTGATGAAGTCGAGTAGACGCTCGAACGCGCCCCGGTCGATGACCATGTCGCGCACCTCGTTCGACAACAAGATCGAGTGCTCGTTGTAGTAGAGGTACGGTGAATATTGGAACGACCACGGTTGTCCGCCGAGCGTGAGCGGGATGATGCGATGGTTCGCACGCGCCGGATGTTTCAAGTGTCCGCCGTAGCCTTCGTTCTCAATCGCGAGTAACCCTTTCGGATAGTTCGACGTCGGGGTCGGTTGCGTCCGGGCGAGTGCGATCTCACGCGGGTCCTTCTCCGGTTTGGACAAGTTGATGGTGATGTCGAGCGTGCCATAGCGGGTCGGTGCTTGATACGTGATGTTGTTCGCGATCCGTCGCGTCTGGATATAGTTCGACGCCTGGCTCATGCGATAGAAATAGTCCGTCGCCGCTGTCACGTCCATCGCGCGAAGTTCATTGAAACGACGCGTCACTTCAGACGGTTTCGAGACGAAGACGTTCATCACCTCAGCCATGAAGCGGTCCTTTTCTTCCAGGATTGGTTCGATCAACTCCTGTTCGATCGCATACGCGACCAACTCCTCCAATGCGTCCGGGATTGCCATCGACGGCACAGACGTCGGGACGTCCATATCGAGTTTATGAAGTGTTGCGAGCACACGGTTCCGTGAATAAATCCGGTCCTGCTCGTCAATCAACTCTGCACGAATCGCTGCCTCGACGAGCGCCTCAATCGTCACATCGATCATCGTCTCACCTCTTTCGCCTGATAACCGAACGGATGGCTCGCGTGCCAGTTCCACGCGTCCGTCAAAATCGTCTCGACATTTGACCGGGTCGGTGTCCAACCGAGGACGCTTCGTGCTTTCTCAGACGAGGCAATCAACTTCGCCGGATCACCGGCGCGGCGTTCCCCGAGTCGGACCGGGATGTCATGCCCCGTCACGCGGCGTGCCGCTTCAACGATTTCAAGCACAGATAGTCCGTTCGCCGTCCCGAGATTGAACACGTCGCTCGTCCCGTCTTCCCGTAAGTAACGGAGTGCGAGAAGATGCGCATCGACGAGGTCCTGGACGTGGATGTAGTCGCGGATACATGTGCCGTCCTCTGTCGCATAGTCGTCACCGAACACGGTGATGGCGTCACGCTGCCCGTTCGCCACTTGAAGGACGATTGGGATGAGGTGCGTCTCCGGGTCGTGATCTTCCCCGATTTCACCGGTCGCGATTGCGCCAGCGACGTTGAAGTAACGGAGCGCGACCGAACGGATGCCGTGCGCCTGATCACACCAACGAATCATCGACTCCATCGCGAGCTTCGTCGCCCCGTACGTGTTCGTCGGGTTCGTCAGCGCCGTCTCATCGATCGGCATGATGGTCTGGTCACCGTATGTCGCGGCCGTCGAGGAGAAGACGATCCGTTTCACCCCAGCGTCCCGCATCACCTCGAGGAGCACCTGTGTCCCGAAGACGTTGTTGTCATAGTAAGCGAGCGGGTCCGTCATCGATTCACCGACGAGCGAGTTTGCCGCGAAGTGGAGGACGTCCGTGACTGCCTCTTTCGCGAACACGTCTTTTACGAACGCACGGTCACGTAAGTCCCCTTCATAAAAACGAACGTCTTGCGGGATCGACTCGACGTGTCCCGTCTGGAGATTGTCGAGGATGACGACGTCCTCCCCGTCTTTCAATAAGGCACGGACGGCGTGCGATCCGATATAGCCGGCGCCGCCGACGACAAGTACACTCATTTCACTTCCTCCTCTACGAGTTCTCGGACGCCGTCCCCGACCGAGGCGACGTAACATGTCGGCGCGTAACCGATCGTCTCTTCATACTTCGCGGACGTCTGTTCGATCATCGCGTTCGTATCCGTTTGTCGAACGATGGCGATGGCACAGCCACCGAATCCGGCCCCCGTCATACGGGCACCGATGACACCGTCACAGCCTTGGGCGGCCGCGACGAGCGTGTCGAGTTCAAGCCCCGTCACTTCATAATCGTCCCGAAGCGACGCGTGTGACGCATTCATCAACTGACCGAACGTCTCGAGTCGTCCTTCTTGTAAAGCGGTATAGGCAAGTTTCGTCCGCTCGTTCTCCGAGACGGCGTGGCGTGCCCGTTTGCGGAGCGTCTCCGGCAAGTCGATGGCGACTTGTTCGAACGCCTCCATCGACAGCTGTCCGAGTGATTCCACGTCGAATTTTGGTTGAATCAACCCGAGTGCCGTATCGCATTCGCGTCGACGCTCGTTATATTTCGAGTCGGCGAGTTCGCGTCGTTTATTCGTGTTCATGATGACGATGTCGTATCCGTCGAGGGAGATTGGTGCGTAGTCATGATGGAGCGTCTCACAATCAAGAAGCATCGCCTGCCCGGCTTTACCCATCCCGATGGCAAACTGGTCCATGATACCGCTGTTGACGCCGATGAACGTGTTCTCAACACGTTGTCCGAGTCGGACGAGGTCAAGCCGTTCGAGACCAAGACCGTACACTTCATTCAACATGAACGCTGTCACGAGTTCGAGGGAAGCCGATGACGAGAGACCCGCCCCGTTCGGGATATTGCCCGCGAGGAGGAAGTCGAACCCGTGGATGTCGTGCCCGTCTTGTCGAAGGAGCGTGACGACACCTTTCACGTAGTTCGCCCAATCGTGGCTCGCCTCATACGTCCCGTCCGTCACAGGGAACGATACGATGCCGACGTCCTCAAAGTTACGTGAGTAGACACGAATCAAATCGTCCTCCCGCTTCTTCACGAGTCCATACGTCCCGAACGTGATTGCACATGGGAAGACGTGCCCTCCGTTGTAGTCGGTGTGCTCACCGATCAAGTTGATGCGACCCGGTGCGAAGAACACCCGGTCCACTGACCCGGCGAACACCTCCTCGAATTGTTGTCTCAGCTGTTCCATATCAAATGAAAGCATACGGCTTCATCCCTTCCATCGCTCATGCCGGGTGGATGACCAGGCAATACGCGTCATAGTCTGTTTGTTGTGTGAGGTTTATGCCTTGTTCCATCAAATAGCGTCCGCTCACGCGGCGCCCTTCTAGTTCGTATGTCCGTTCCGGGTCGAGTCCGCGTAACTTCACGCGTAAGCAGTTCTTCCCGTATTGACGTCGGTCGGCGTTGACGAGGACGACGTAGTCTTCTCCGTCCGTATAGCCGACGGCGTGGAAGCCGTCCCGTTTGAGCGAGGCGAGACGATGGCTCGTCCCGTGCTGCACGAGCGGGCGAATCGTCTTATACGTCGCGATCCATTCTTTCGCCTCTGCCAATTCTTCTTTCGTCCATTCGAGCAGATTACCGCCGATGCCGAGCGTCCCTTGCATGGCGCTGACGAACCGATATCCGAGCGGCAACGAACGATTGTTCAACCAGTTCGGCGCATCCGTCACCCAGCAGCTCATCATCTTGGCATTATAGGCGTATGAGAAGCCTTCCTGGATCGCGAGACGGTCGAGTGCGTCCGTGTTGTCGCTCGTCCAAACTTGTTCAACGCGCGAGAGGACACCGAGGTCGATCCGCCCACCGCCACCGGCGCATGATTCGAACGCGACGTTTGGGTGTTTTTCCCGCAACGTGTCGAGGATGCGATACACCGCTTCCGCGTGACGGAGCCATAGTTCCTTCGCGTCACGTAGATGTGGGCTGTCAGGCTCTGAGAAGGCACGGTTCATGTCCCACTTGATGTAGCGGATGTCGTGTCGTCCGAGCAATTCGTCGAGCCATGTCGTCACGTGCGCTTCGACTTCAGGCAAGGCGAGGTTCAAGACGAACTGATTTCGCGACGTCGTCGACGGGCGTCCGTCCGTATAGTAAATCCATTCCGGATGAGTCCGGTACAGGTCTGAATCTGGATTGACCATCTCCGGTTCGACCCATAGCCCGAACTGGAGACCTTTCTCCTCAACGTAGCGGACGAGCGGGTCGAGCCCGTTCGGGAACTTCGTCTCGTTGACGTGCCAATCCCCGAGTCCGGCCGCGTCCGAGTGACGCTCACCGAACCAGCCGTCATCGACGACGAACAACTCACAGCCGATGGCGGCCGCCTCGTCGACGAGACGTTTCTGTCCGTCCTCACTGACGTCGAAATAGGTCGCCTCCCACGAGTTGTAGAGGACCGGGCGCAACACGTCACGCGTCACTTCCGGCATGATGACGTCGCGCTCGAAATCGTGGGCGTTCTGACTCATGCCACCGAATCCGCGCTGCGTATAGCCGATATAGCCGGGTGGCGTCGTGAACGACTCACCCGCTTGAAGCGTCTTCGCGAAGTCGAACGAATTGATCCCGCCCGTCACTTGTGTGAAGCCGAACTGGTCTTTCTCGAAATGGATCGCCCAGTTACCGGAGTGTCCGAGGAAGCCGTAAACGACTTCCCCGTGTGTCTCTGTCGCATTATCGTCGAGTGCGAACCAAGGGTTGCTTTGATGGCTCGTCAACCCGCGACGGCTCTCGATCGTCTTCTTGCCTGGGAGGAGGAGCCCTTCTTGAAGCTGGAACTCGCTCGTCCACGCCCCGCTGAAATGACGGAGTCGCATGTCGCGCTCGATGAGTCCGAGGCTGAACGACTGTGCGCTCTCGAGCGTGACCGTCTCTCCTGCTTTGACGGTCATGCGCCGGGCGATGATGTCGTACGCCGGATAAAGCGTGAACTGAAGCGTCACGTGAAGGGACTGAATCGAGTCGAACAAATCGATTTCGAGCGTCTCTCCATCGATCCGTACATCACGGAGTGCGAACGCATGCAACCGTTCCGTCTCGGTATGACTCTTCAACGTCGGTTCCGTATAGACGAGGTCGCCGAACGAGGTGAACTCGTATGCGGCCACCCCTTCCGGTGTCTCGAATGACGAATGCAACACGCGCGCGTCCGGTAGTTCTTTGATGTCCGACTCATGCAGGCGTCCACCGAGATATTGATGGACGAGACGACCGCGTGCATCGACATCAAACACGTACGTGAGATTCGTCCCGATGAGGGCGAACCGATTGTCGTGACGAACGATCATGCTTCCACCTCCCGTTTGAGGAGGACGACCGCGAGCGGTTCGAGTTCGAGCGTGCCTGTCACCGTCTCCCCGTCGAGCGTCTGCCACGTGCCGTCGAGTTCGACGGATGACGTGACCTCGGTCGAATGGTTCAAATAGAAGCGGATCAACTGCCCGTCCCCATGACGATCGACTTTCTCGACATCGTCAGGGAGTCGGTGCGCGTCAATCCCGGCACGTGTGAGTGCCTCGTGATAGACCGTGTCGAGCATCGCATCATCGACCGATGAGCCGATGTACGTCACGTCGCCTTTATACGTGTGACGCGTGATGGCCGCCGTTCCTTTATAGAACGCCTGCCCGTAAGTCGCTAACACCTCGGCACCTTTTGGCGTGATCAAGTCGCACCAGATGTTCGCCTCAGACACTTGGTCGCCGAGGCGGACCTCGTTCGACTGGACGGCTTGTAAGCTCTCATACTCGTCAATCTCGATACCCGCGTACTCAGCGAACTTGCCTGGGAGCGTCAAGTTATGACAACGGTTAATCGGGTCTTTCACGCCAGTCCGATATGTGAAGATGACGTTCCCACCGTTCTCGATATAGTCGATGAGCGTCTCGTCGAACACGTCATTCCCGAGGAAATAGAGCGGGACGATGACGAGCTTATACGCGTCGAGCGCATCCCCTGGGAAGACGATGTCCGTGTTGACCCCTTGACGGACAGCGGCACCATAGAAGCGGACGAACTCTTGTTTGAAGTTGAACGCGTCCGAGTGCGGCTGATGCGTCCACGCCCATAAGTTCTCTTGGTCGAAATAGACGGCGACGTCCGACTTGTATGCAGCCGCGTTGATCATATCGCCATGCGCGTGAAGCTCAGACATGACGTGCTTCACTTCTTCGAACTTCCGTTTCGGCTTCCCATCATGGTCGATGATGCCGTGACAGAACTCCTCTGTCCCGAAGTCAGCGGCACGGAATCGGAAGTAGACGATCGCCTCGGCGCCATGGGCGACAGCTTGATGTGTCCAGAGACGGATATGTCCTGGTCGTGGCAAATAGCCGATACGGCTCCATCCTTGGGCCCCACTGAGCTGCTCCATCACCCAGAACCCTTTTCCTTGTTTCGACGAGCGGCAAAGATCATGATCGTGCGCTGTCTTCTCGAAACGGTTCGGCTCCGGCAATCCACCCCAGACCGGGTAGTTGTCGAACGAGACGTAGTCGAGGTCTTGGGCCATCTGTTGCTGATTGATCGCCATGTCGCTATAGACGAGGTTATGCGTGATGAACGCATCCTCGTGGATGAGCGAACGGAGCGTGTCGACTTGGAGTTTGTTGAACGAGCGATACGCGTCCGAACAGAATCGGTCGAAATCGACGAGAAGCGACGGGTTGTGTTCTTGGAACACAGTGCGAGGAACCGGAATCTGTGTCCATGCCGTATATGTATGGCTCCAGAAGACGGTCCCCCAAGCCGCGTTGAGTGCGTCGAGTGTCTCGTAACGTTCTCTCAACCATTCCTGAAACGCCACTTGATCGATGTCGCCGTACGAGCGGTCCGACTGTTCATGTCCATACTCATTGTCCGTCTGCCAGCCAATCACGCGCGGATGACGACCATACCGCTCCGCCATTTTACGGGTGATCCGTTCACAGTACTCGCGGTAGACCGGGCTGTTGACCGTATAATGACGACGGGCACCGAAACTGATGCGGACGCCGTCTTTCGTCACCGGGAGGATGTCCGGATACTTTTCGATGAGCCATGCGGGCGGTGTCGCCGTCGGCGTGCCGAGGACGATGTCAAAGTGTTCGCCGAACGTCTCGACGACCTCATCCCAAAACGAGAAGTCGAACTCACCGTCTGCCGGTTCCATCATCGTCCAGGCGAATTCGGCCATACGGATGACGTTGACGCCGAGCTCTTTCATCAAGCGGACGTCCTCGTCCCAAAGCGCACGATCTGTCTGTTCTGGATAGTAATCTACTCCTAAATACATGCTGTTCACCTCAATCGATTATTTGACCGCTCCCGAAGTCATACCTTTTTGTAAGAAGCGTTGGAAGAAGATATAAAACACCATCGTCGGCAAGCTGATCAAGACGAGCGAGGCGTACAGTTTACCAGGGTCCCCACCGAGCGCTTCCGTGAAGAAGGTTGGTGCCATCGTCACCGTCTGCTTGGCCGGGTCCGTCATGAACGTGAGGACCATCAAGTACTCGTTCCACGAGTTGAGGAACGCATAGATCGTCGCTGTCGCGAGCGCCGGTTTGGCGAGCGGCATCATGACTTTATAGAAGATTTGGAACGTCGACGCCCCGTCGATATGCGCCGCTTCCATCAATTCGTTCGGCAGTTCGTCGAAGTAGCTCTTGATGAGCATGAGCCCGAACGGAAGGAAGAAGGCGATCTCGGCGCCGATCAATCCCCAATAGCTGTTGAGCCCGTCAAGCGTACGCAATGTGAAGAAGAGCGGTACGATGAGCGAGGCGACCGGTAGCATCAATCCTGCCAAGACGAGATTGAACAATAGGCGCTTCCCAGCGAACTGGAGCTTCGAGAAGCCGAACGCCGCAAAGGCGAGAAGTGAGATCGAAATGAGAATCATAAAGAAGGCGACGATGAAGCTGTTGATGACGAACTGTGGGAAGTTCGGGTTTTGAAGCGTCGCGATATAGTTTTCAAAGCCGTTGACACGTAAGCTTTCCTTGAACATGACGAAGATTGGGAACAACCAGAGGATTGCCATGAGTGACAGACCGATATTGGTGAACCATCTTCCTTTTTTCGTTTGCAGTTCCATAGCTACTCCCCCTTAGTCCATTTTCTTCTGTACACGCATCTGGAAGTACGTGATACCGAGTGCGATCGCGAGCAAGATGATGGCGACAGCACTGGCGTAACCGACCTCTTGATGAAGCATCGATTTCCGGAACAGGTACGTCGAGATGACCTCGGTCGAGTTACCTGGTCCACCTTGCGTCGAGATCCAGACGATATCGAACGTCTTTAGACCACCGATGACCCCGAGGATCGTCAATGTGAACGTCGTCCCTTTCAAGTTCGGGAAGACGACGCTCCAAAGCGTTCTCCAGAAGCCCGCTCCGTCGATATTGGCCGCCTCGAACACTTCCCGTTCGATGGCGAGCATCGCCATGTAATACATGATCATCGACGAGCCCGTCCATTGGAAGATGTTGATCAAGATGATGGCGTAGAGCGCGACATCCTGGTCACCGAGCCAGTTCTGCTCAAGGGCACCGAGTCCAATCATACGAAGGAATTCGTTGATGTAGCCGAACTGGAAGTCAAAGATCTGCGTGAACGCCGCCCCGAGGACGACCGGGCTCAAGACGACCGGGAAGAAGAACACCGATTTGAAGAACGTCCGGCCCGCGCCTTTCGTGTGTAGCAAATAGGCCAACACGAGCCCGAGACCCGCCTGAATCGTGACCGTCAAGATCGTGAAGATGCCCGTATTCTTGAGCGCGTTATAAAATTCTGGGTCTTGGAACATGCGTGCGAAGTTCTCGAAGCCGACATACACTTTCTCAAACGAGATTCCGTCCCACGAGAAGAGCGAGTGATAGGCGTTATAAAAGATCCCGTAATAAATGAAGGCGATGACGAACAGGACGGTCGGGGCGACGAACGCCCAGCCGATCAAGTTTTGCTTCATCCGCTCTTTCTTCCGGATTGGGTTCGGCGCGCTCGGCGGCACCGACGCGAGCTTCGGCTTGGACTTGTTCAAATCGGTTGCTTGTTGCATAAGGTTCCCTCACTTTCAGATTCAAAAAATCGAGCGCCAGTGAGTCTGGCTACTGGCGC